>JAGWAD010000042.1:5334-13668 GCA_018302105.1 Candidatus Woesearchaeota archaeon | reverse complement strand
CGAAATACTAGAATTTAAAAATTTAAAAAAAAGAAAAATTAAAGCTTAAGCTTTTTAGAAGCGGGCTCTAAGTCTTTCCAAGCAAGATTGAACATATTTTCCAATGCACTTGCAAAGAAAGGAGTATTTACCCAAACACCTACATCGTATGTTGGATGAACTTCTTCGTCATGCATAAGCATAAACATCAAGTCTTTTCCATCAACTACGCAGAATCTTGCATTTAAGTCTCCAGAATCCTTTACTTCAGCTACACTTTTTAATTCTTTAACTGCATTAAGTGATTCTTTGCTTAATGGGGCTGCAACTCTTATTGTAACTCCTTTTTTATTTAGCTTCTGCAATACAGGTTTCAATGCTTCTACTTTTCTTATTAATCCTTTTTCAGTTGTCACCAGAGTAACTGATTTTTCAGCATTTTTAATTAAAGTCTCCAAATGTGCATATAAATTGTGCTTGCCTTTTATTGCTCCAGACAAATCAGATGCATCTATAAATTCAATGCCATTTTTATGAAGCTGATCAAGTTCAGTTATAACTTCATTGTTATTCAATTCCTTTAATTTATCAATATTTTGATTTGCTTCAACCTGGATTGACTTTTTTACTCTTTCAACAACTTCCTTAGGATCTACTGCAATGTATTTAATAGGCTTACCAAGCTTCATAACTACATATCCTTTCTTTTCTAAGCTTTCAAGAACATCGTATGCTCTAGATCTTGGAACATGACCAATGTCGCTTAATTCACCTGCAGTTGATACACCACGAGAAAGAAGTGCTGTCCATATACGCGCCTCGTATAGGTTCAAACTAAAATATCTTCTTAATTTACTTAAAAGTTCTTCTTTAACAATCATTAAAAACCCTCCCCTATATCACCCTCTTTTTAAAAACGGTGTTTTTAATCATTAGTAGTGATAAACTTATATTTAAATTTTATTGTTACTTGAAGTAGCTAATTTTGGCTAATGTTACTACAATCCTGGATACAAGTGACGTATTTCTGTTAAGAAGTATCGTTCTTATTGATTTTAATATAAATCTAAGTTTAATGACGGTAAATCAGTTATAATTCTTACTTATTTCATCTTATTTATATTCTTTTTTAACAGTATATTCACTACATTATAGACAATAGAAATATTTAATATCCTATTTTTTTGCAATTTTCCAAAAAGTATTGAAATATGCAGTAAAACTTTTAACTGATTCATCATTTATCATTAAAAACCCTATTGGCTCTTCTGTTAAAAAGAAGATAAATGATTTATTTTTATAGAATATTATTGTCATGTCTGTTATTAAGTATTGCGGGAGAAATCTTACTTCTGAATTTAATCTTGTTGCAGATACTAATTTATCTTTATCATTGTAATTTACCAATAATTTAACTTTAATTCCTTTTTCTGCTCTTTGGGTGTGGAAATTTTGAAAGAATTCTCTAAATCCAGGTTTATCATGGTCGTATGTTGCACCAATTACATAATAATAATCATTTCCAGCAAACTTATACCCATAGGAAAATTTTATAGATGATATAAAAATAAAAAATTTATAGAAAATGAAATTTTTGTAGAGCAAGGTATATGATTGGTAATGTAGAAAAATATTTTTTTGATAAAGAATAATAAGAATTAATTTCTTGCTCTTTGTTCATCATAAATCTGTTTTACTTCTTTTAATGTATTTATATCATCTAATTTCTTATCAAATCTGATTCTAAGAAAAATTCCCTTTTGTTTCTGTTATTGAAGGTTTTAATAATTTTGTAATTTCTTCATAAGTAACTCCTTCTTCCTGTTCCTTTTCTTTTACTCCAGTGCTTACTTTTCCAATTTCCAATAATCTTTCTTTTTTATCATCATAACAAGCAACAGTATAAGAAGTAAGCCAGCCTGCTCTTTTTCCTTCTCCTGTTTCAGCTTTTACTATAACTAAATCTAAAGTTTCTAATATTGGTTTTATTTTTATTCCAAATCCAACTCTTGAACCTGGCTTGTAAGGAGAAGATAAATTCTTTGCCATTATTCCTTCATTTCCTAAAGATAAAGATTCAGCATAAAATTTCTCTGCTTCTTCCAAATTTTCTGTAACTATCTGCTTGGCAGCAGCTAATTTATTTTCTATTGGAACTACAATTTTTTCTATAAAATGCCTTCTTCTGTAAAATGGTGCTTCTAACAAACTTTCATTATTGCAGGAGATTATATCAAAAACGTGAAGCATTACAGGGACTTTTTTTGCAAGTTCTTCTATATCATATTTTCTTTTTATTCTTTGTGAAACTGCCTGGAAAGGAAGCCATTTTTTTGTTTTTGGATCTATTCCTATTGCTTCTGCATCTATAATATAATTATTAGATTTAAGCCCATTTTTAAGAATTTCAACAACATCAGGAAACTGCTTTGTAACATTTTCCAGCCTTCTTGTGTATAAAGTAATCTTGCTATTATTACAGTGGCATTGTAATCTAAAGCCATCAAATTTGAATTCTAAAGCACACGGCTTGCCAACAATCTCAAATGCTTCTTCAATATTTTTTGCTTTTTGGAAGAGCATGACATTTAATGGTTTTCCTGCTTTTAACTGTATTTTTTCCAAAGCTTTTATTCCTTCTTCTTTTATAATCCTAAAAACTTCTCCAAAATCATTTGTAAGATCATACCCATTCTGGATTGAATCAAGAATTTTACTATATTCCTGCTGGTTTTCTTTAGGAACATTTAATTCATTTGTCTCCTGAGTATATTTTAATTTTAATTTTTCAGAGAAAAAACACCAGACAATTGCATCCCTTATTGTCCCTTCTGCTATTCCAACTCTCAATTGTTCTAAAATCGTTCTAACAATAAATTTTGATTCATTTGGTGATGCTGAAGTTAATAATTCAGATATTAATCCTATTTTTTTATTTACTGTTCCTTCTCCTTCAAGTTCTGCAAGATTTCTTATCTGATTATAAACAAATTCTACTGTAAGATTTTTTGTAAACAATGTGGATTGTTGTTTATTTTTAGTTAATTCCTCTGCAACCAAACCAAGGTCACCAATTTTTGAAAATAGTTTTATTATCTTATCTGAAGAGGTTCCAGTTGATGTTGCTAATGCTTTTATTACTATTTTATCTGAAACACCTATTTTTCTTTCATCCCAGGGATAAAAAGTTTATGGTTGAATAAAATCCCTAATAAAAACGAAATGGAACTTGATAAAGTAATAAAAGAGAGGTATAGTGTAAGGAGATTTAAAAAATTAGAAATTCCCTGGTATATAGTTTCTGAATGTCTTGAAGCTGCTACATATGCACCAAGTTCAGGTAATGTTCAAAATTGGCATTTTATTGTTATAAAGGAAAAAGAAAATAGAGAAAAAATTGTAAAATTATGTGAAGAACAATATTGGATGTTAAATGCACCTGTACTGATAATTGTGTGCAATGTCCTAACAAAAGTCCGCAGGTTATTTGATGTTCGAGGAGAAGCTTTGTATGCTGTTCAAAACTGCGCAGCTGCAATTGAAAACTTATTATTAAAAGCTTATGAACTTGGTTTAGGTTCTACATGGATAGGTGCATTTAATGAAACTGAACTTAAAGAAATGCTTAATATTCCCGGAGATATAAGACCACAAGCAATAATTGCACTTGGATATGGACAAGATTTTGAGAAAACAACAAGAGAACCTCTAGATAATTTTGTAAGTTTTGAAGAGTATGGAAAAAGAGAGGATAAATCTAGAAATACTTTTCCAATTTCTGAAACTCTGAAGAAAAATATTGATACTTTAAAATATAAGCTTGGAAAAAATGACAAAGAAAATAAAAAATGAATGGTATGAAAATTCCAAATATGATGATATAGCCAACAACAAACATAAAAAAATCTAAAAATTTTGTTGGTTGACTAACAGTAAACTACTTTTAAGCTAAGAATTTATGTGGTTTACTATAAGACTCAAAAAGAATTTTTTGAAAAAATTTAATAGAATAAAGAAAATATGAAATAAAGCGTATTTTATCAAGAGAAAAGCATTTAGTTTATATAAAACAATATTGAGCCCATTTAAGTTAACAATGCAGTAGTATAGAAAAATATAAATACCTTCTATATAATTGTATTATCATAGGCAAATAAAAATGAGATCAATCAAATCTGCATTATTTCATGGTTTTCTAGTTTGGTTAATTCCATTCATATTTGGATTCCTATTATTTCCAATTCATGAATCAGACAGAATTTTATTTGAATCAATTATGCCTGTGGTAGTTACAATTTCAGCTGTCTTATTTACATTTTTATACTTGAAGAAACAAAAATCCAATTATTTTAAAGAAGGGATTTTATTAGGTATAACTTGGTTTATAATAAACATAGCAATTGATCTTTTATTATTCATGTGGGGACCTATGAAAATGACATTTTTAGCTTATATGTCAGATATTGGATTAACTTATCTTATTATCCCAATAATAACAATAGGTATTGGGGCTTTAATTGAAAACAAGAAAGAATAAAAATGTCAGAGATCAATAAACTTTTAGATGGTGTATCTTCAACAGATATAAAAGTAAAATACAAATCACTGAAAAGTTTAAAAATTATCAGTGAGAAATCCTCTCAAAAGTTATATTCTGAAATTGATTTTTTTATTAAACTTCTCAAGCATAAAAATAATATCTTTAAGTGGAGTGCTATGGATATTATTTCTAACCTTGCTTCAGTAGATTCAAAAAATAAAATTAGTAAAATCTTTAAGGAATTTTATGGATTTCTCGATTCCGGAAATCTTGTTACCGCAGCTCATGTTGTAGATAATTCTTGGAAATTGTGCAATGCGAAACCCAAACTTTGCAGTAAAATTACAAATGAGCTTTTGAATGTAACTAAATTACCATTGCCTACGAAAGAATGCAGGAATATATTAATAGGAAAGGCAATTACTTCTTTTAGCAAATATCTTGATAAAGTTGAAGCTAAAGATAGTAAAAGAATAATCGATTTTGTTAAGAAGCATAAGAATAATTCCAGAAATGCAACAAAAATAAAGGCTGAGAAGTTCTTGAATAAGAACTTATAGATAAGTTTCGGGTAAGACCTCGAACTGAAAAGTCTTTGACAGGAAATTCATAGTGTTGATGTTTCTTTTTCCAAAGAAGCAAAAGTTCTTCTTGTTCATTTACAATTGCACAACCAGATAATTGAATTCTCATATATTGATGGATATTGAAAATAGTATATAAAGTTAATGCCGAAAATAAAATTGCATTTAATCAATGTTATACTCTCTTGAGCATTAGCGAAAGACAAGCACTGAAAGTGCGTAGAGTTTTTTATGAGCTTTAGGAAAATATGACTTTTATTTTTCAGAGTTATTTTTACTTTTATCAGCGAATAAAAAATTGAGTGTAACTCTTTATATACGAAGTCATCAATATAATGGGCTTATGACTGTTATAAAACCAAAATAACTAGTGTCATAACAACATTTTTTGTAGTCATCTTTAAATAATAAAACATTTGATTTTTATAGAAGCAGTGGAGAAAATCTAAAAAAATAGAGTTAAATTGCAATATTAAAAATTAAAAAAGAAATAAAGGCTGAGTCTGGGGAGACTTCAGCCAAGGGGTTTCTTTCTTTAGGGAAAAGAAGGGTAGAATAACTACTCCATTCCTAAAGTATAATTAATACCTTCCATGTATAACATCAATACCAAGTTCCCTACTCATAGCTTTGGATCTTTCTGGTCCAGCTTGTTGGTGAGTTCCCATGCTTCTTCCTAAAACATACGGGCTTTGTACACCTGTGACAATAGTCATGACCCTTATTTTTCCTTTCATTTGCTGTTCTACTCTAGCACCCCAGATTACGTTTGCATCTGGATCAAGCGACTGTGTTACAAGTTCACCAATTCTGCTTACTTCATCTAGTGTCATGTCATCGCCACCAGTTACATGGATTAATGCACCTGTTGCGCCTTTATAGCTAACATCAAGCAATGGATTTGTCAAGGCTCTTTTTGTAGCTTCATCTACTTTTCTTTCACCATCAGCTTCGCCTACACCTACAACTGCTACACCGCTGTTACTCATAATAGCTTTTACATCAGCATAATCTAAGTTTACTAAGCTTGGTATTGCTATAATTTCTACTATGCCTTTAATCATTGTAGCTACTAATTCATTAGCAACTGCAAATGCCTGCTGTACAGGAAGATTACCTGCAATCTGAACAAGTTTATTGTTATCAATTACAATAACTGTATTTGAAACATTTCTTAATTGCTGTAAACCAAATTCAGCTTTGTCTACTCTTGCTCTTTCAATTGTGAAAGGTGTTGTTACAGTTCCAATTACTATAGCACCAGAATCTCTAGCAGCTTGTGCAACTACTGGAGCTGATCCTGTTCCTGTACCGCCACCCATACCAGCGCATACAAATACCATATCTGCTCCTTTAAGAGCATCTTTAAGTTCTGGAAGTTGTTCTTTTGCTGCTTCCATACCAACATTAGCATAACCGCCAGCACCAAGACCTCTTGTTAAATCTCTTCCAATTAAGATTTTTTTGTCAGCACTCATCATATCTAAATGTTGCTTGTCTGTATTTAGAGCAACAATTTCAGCACCTTGTACTCCTTTTTTATATAACCATGTAGTCATGTTGCATCCACCACCACCACAACCAAATACCTTTATGTTGGCATGACCCATATTTTGCATCTCTGCGTCTACTGTTGGTGCATTTTGTAGTGCACTTTGTATAATAAACTCCATTTTTTTCCTCCCCTCTTTCTCCCTAGTTTTATTTTAAAAATATATTCTGCACAAGCAAAAAGTATTTAACTTAGTGCATATCTATTTCTCTTAGAAAAAGTTTTTAACTTGCCCAAGTTGAGAGCTTTGACTATACGCATAATAAATAAAGCCTGAAAGAAGTTCATTTCAAGTTGCCCAAGATTTTATGCCCATAAAATCTTACTGTGAATTGAACTCAATTAATATTATTTATATATTAATATCTTCTATTTAAATATTGTTTTTATAAAAAATATACTTTATATAATTCTGTTTATTTTAGTCATAGAGGTTAAACCATTATAGACATAAGTTAAAAAATAATAAGACTGTGTGTTTATTATAGTAAAGTTTATTTATGAATTCAAATAGGAATTTTTATGGCTAAAGCAATTTTTAATGGTAAGCTATTAAATGTCAATGAAGTTCTATCTTCAATTTCGCTTTTTTTTGTGGATGGAAATATCCCAGATAAAGATATACCTTATGCAGAAAAATTAGATAGGAGTAAATTAGACTTTTCTGTTGCAAGCTTAAGATATGTAGATGAATATTTAAAAATAGTTAGAAAGAAGAAATTAAATGATCGTCAAAAGGCATTAATTTGCTTACGTTGTGGTACATATTGCGGAGAAGTTATAAGAAAGAATACATTTGACTTAGAATGGATAACATATGAACAAGAAATTTTATTAGAAAATTATATGGGAAAATTTAAAGTTAAAAAAGATCCAATTTATTCTTATTTTTTATATGGAAAACACGCAAAGTCACTTTCTCAACCAATACAAAAAGTCATTAAGTTCTTTGAGAATGGTGAAGGAGACAGCTTAGAATTTTTTGCTAAAATGGTTATTTTTGATAATAATAATGCAATTAAATTTTTATTGTCATTTTTAAAAAATCCATTTCCAAAAAAGATACCTGTTGTTGAAGTAAAGTCTCCTGAAAAAAATGGTATTCGCCCACAAAGATTATAAATTGGCTTAACATTTTAATTTTCAATGAAACCTGGTGAATATTTAGAAATACAAACAAAGGAGGGAGATATTTTTAATGGTTTGGTTATGCCCTCTTCTAATAAAAGTACAATATGCTTAAAACTAAATTCTGGTTATAATCTTAATTTGGATAAGAAAAAAATTTCTAAAATGAAAAATTTAGAAAAAGAAATTAAAATAGAAAAAGAAACAAACGCAAAACAAATAATTAATCCAAATCTTAAAACCATAACTATCTTACATACTGGCGGAACTTTAGCATCAAAAGTGAGTTATGCAACAGGTGCAGTTACTCCAAGTTTTAAACCTGAAGAATTATTAGAAATGTTTCCAGAACTTAAAGAGATTGCAAATATAAAATCAAGACTAATTGGCAATATGTTTTCTGAAGACATGAGATTTTCTCATTATAATTTAATAGCAAAAGAAATTGAAAAAGAAATAAAAGAAGGAGTTGACGGAGTAATTATAACTCATGGGACTGATACTCTTGCATTTACATCTTGTGCCTTATCTTTTGCATTAGAAAATTTAGA
>JAGWAD010000042.1:0-5326 GCA_018302105.1 Candidatus Woesearchaeota archaeon | reverse complement strand
AAAAGTGGAGATGATTTCTGTTATATTCTTCCAGCAACTAAAACAAGAAAGATGCACACCTCCAGAAGAGACGCGTTTAAATCAGTTAATGGAGAAATTATAGCTAAAGTTGACAAAGTTAATATGGAATTTTTTATGGACTATAAGAAAAAGGAACATAAAGATAAACTAAAATTAAAATTATTTAATGAAAAAATTAAAATTGGAATTTTAAAAGCACACCCAAATATGTTCGCATTTGAAATAAAATATTATAACAAATTTGATGGTTTAATATTAGAAGGAACGGGTCTTGGTCATTTTCCAATAAATTTTGTAGATAACACAACAAAAGAACACCAATTGATATATAATGAATTAAAAAAATTATGTAAAAAAATACCTGTAATTGCAACTTCTCAATGTATTTTTGGAAGAATTAATATGAATGTATATGAAACTGGAAGAAAAATGCAAGAAGCTGGAATCTTAGGTAATTTATCTGACATGACTGCAGAAACTGCTTTTATTAAATTAGTTTGGCTATTAAGCAATTATAAGAAAAATGAAATTAATAATTTAGTAATGCATAATTTTAGAAATGAATTAAATGATAAATTAAAATATGAAGAAGAATTTATTTAGAATTATGAGAGATAAAAAACAATTATTTCTTATAAGAATCATGAAATTCTAGCGCAGCTTCTAGTTTTGGCTTAATTTTATAACCATTTACAATAGTTCTAATTGAAGGTATAAGAGTCGCAACTCCAGCAACCATCACACCTATTCCGGTTATAGCTAAATATTTTCTGGCGTCAGCAGTTCCTGAATTATTTATTAGATTATTAGATAGCATATATAAAGAAGTACCAAAGCCCACATTATAAAATGAAAATATAAATCCATAAAATCCAGAACGAATTGCATTTTCAGTTTTATCTAGATTTCTCATTAAACCCATCTTCTCGTTATAAGAATCAAATTGTGCTCTTGTGATTTGTTCTTCCATTTTACTAATATTCTTATTGAAGTAAATGAAGGTTTATAAAACTTCCTATCTATTACCACTTATAAATGATTAATAAATTCAAAATAGTTTAATGTTTTTCAATAAAATGTGTGCAGATTGTAAATGTCTATCAAAAGAATTTATTTGTTCAGAATAAACCATTGACTTTCCTTTTCTAATTTGTTCAATAAATTCTTCTTTAGAATTTGCATAACAAGCTGTTAATGTACTGCCAGCATATTTTAATGTGTGGGCATCGCTTCCTGCTGTAATTGGCAAATTATTTTCTTTAGCCCAAAATAATGCAAGTTTATTTGATTTATATGACATCATACCATTCAAGCCTTCAACTCCATCAACTTTTTTAATTAAATTCTTGTTTTTATTAAAGAAATTAAAGCTTTTTTTAGGATATGGCGCATAAGGGTGAGCAACAATCGTTAAGGCGTTAAAGTCCTTTGCATGTTCAATTAATTCTAATGTTGATAATTTAGTTCTGTAAAATTTAAATCCAAATTCTTTTATCCTATTATTTATAATGTATTTGTTATAAAACTCAGATATTGATTTTTGTGAAGAAAAATATAATAATAAGTCAAGATAATCTGAACTTGTTATTTCCGAACTATATAATGTAAACAAATCTTTTGGTATTTGCAAACTTCCTTTTATTTCATTATGATCTGTAATACATAATCCAAAACCTTTCTTTTTTGCAAAATTTATTGATTCCTGGAATGTTTGTGAACCATCTGATAATTTTGTATGGGAATGCATGTCTAATAATCTGATTCCGTTTTTTGCTAATTGTCTGGTGTCAATCATCTACCTCACAACCTCGTAAGGATCATCCTTTTTTTTAAATGATTCCTTAATCCAATAAAATATTACAGAAATATAGCCTTTTTTATCAAATCTTCTTGTTGAATTTATTACGGGATATTTTGAAATGTAAAATTTTCCTTCTTTTTTTAAATTCTGAATAAATGAACCATCCTCTCCTTTATTTTTTTCTAGAAATCCGTTTACTTTTTCAAAATTTTTTCTTGAACAAAATATTATTCCATTAGAAACCCCAAACCTGCATAAGATATTATTTTTTAATGACATCATTAATCTATGCTTAAATATTTTATTTGATGGTTTTATCTTTGCTGTCCCAACTGCATAATTGTTGATGTTAGCCTTTATGTCTAATAATAAGCCAGAAGATATTTTTGTATCTGCATCTAAGAAAACCAGTATATCTTTATTTGCCCTTTTTGCACCTTCATTTTTTGCTACTGCCGGGCCTTTTCTTGATCTTAAGACTATAATTTTATCTGCTAATTGTTTTACTTTTTCTAAAGTATTATCTGTACAACCATCGCATACTACAATAATTTCATATTCTTTGAAATCTTGATTTTTTATTGCTTTTATTGTATCTTCAATATAGTTTTCTTCATTATGTGCCGGTATTATAATTGAAATCATACATTTATGATTATGAAGAGTTTTTAAAAAGGTTACTAAGCATCTTTTTTCACTTTTACCATTTCATACCAGTGGATAAATGATAAAATATAAATCCCGATAATTAATCCGTAAATCAATATTGTAATTTCCAACATTATAAAAGCAATTGTTGTATAAACAAATAAAGCTGCAACCCTTGAATATATTGTTGTAAAAAATTTTATTTTCTTTGGAATAAAGAATAGTAAAAATAATATGGCTGTAATTATTCTAGGTAAAAAAATCATTATTGCCAAAATTATTGGAATATAACCAAGTACAAATAAGGCTACAAGACCTGAAATTACCATTAAACTATCTGTTAATGCATCAAAAGTTTTACCAAACTGAGTTTCCTGCTTAAGCCTTCTAGCTAATGTTCCGTCTAATTTGTCTGATAGAACTGCAAGCAAAAATATAAATAATGAAGATAAATTTTCTCCAATAAATAACATATAAATAAAAGGGATTACTAAAATAAACCTTACAAGTGTTACTGCATTTGGTATGTTTAGTATTTTTTCTCCCATTATATAAACCTCAATAATAAGAATGCCAATAATATTCCAATAATTAAACCTACTATTATATCAATCCAGTAATGCTTTTTTATATAGACCCTTGAATAAGAAACAATTAAAGCCCATAATAAAAGGAAAATTATCATAATTGGATTTGCGAAGAATTTTGATATTATTATTGCCATAAAAATTGCACGCATTGAATGGACACTTGGAAATGAAGAAGCATCTATTTTCATAATAAAATTTGTGTATTTTTCTTTATTTGGCCTATTTTTAAAATAAAAAATCCTAATTACAAAAGAAATTATATAAGTCAAGAATAATCCAATTAATAAAATTTTAAATATTCTAATTTCATTTAATAATAAAAATAAGATTATTGCAAATATAAAGAAATAAGTACCTCCAAATGAAGTTAAATCCCTGAAAAAATCATTTTTATATTTCTCTAGCATAAGTTTTAATAAAATTTGGTGTTTTTATAACTTTCTAGATTCATTTTTATAATTCCTCTAATATTTCATGTAATTCTATTATATTATCTTCTGAAGTAAAATGCCCTTTATCTTTTATCTTTATTATTTTAGCATTTAATTTATCTCTGAATAATTTAGAATTTTCTTCAAAATCAACATATTTATCATTAGTTGAAAAAATTGCAGAAATATTTTTAGTTTTATTTTTTATTTTTGAAAAATCAATATTATCTTCTAACCAGGGTTTTACCATTTCTTCAACTTCTTCATCTTCTAAATTCTGTAATCTGAACCATCCAGCAACAAAAATTAATCCACCAATTTCAATATTATCTTGCAAAGTTTGTAAATATCTCATTATTGTCTGACAACCAATGCTGTGACCAATAAAATATGTATTCTTATCTAAATTTTTTACTTTTTTTCTTAAGATTCCAACCCATTTATCTATTTCAGGATTATCTGGCATTTTTGGAATAATAATATTAATTCCTTTGTTTTCTAATTGCTTCTTTAACCATGGATACCAGTCTGAATCAGGATTTCCATCCCATCTATGAACAAGATAAATTTGCATAAAATATAAAAATTCTAATTATAATATAAACTTTGTGATAACTGTACTGAAATTATTAAATAAAATAAAGTGGGACAAAAACTCTAAAGGTGAATACAAATTAGAATATTTTGACAGGATAAAAAATAGATTAATTCCAATAGAATTTGAAGAAATTAAAGAAATAAACAAATTTTCTATGATTCTAGAAGATAAAGAAATACCATTACACAGAATTAGGAAAGTTTACAAAGATAATTTGCTTATATGGAAAAGAGAAAAATAAAGATCTTTCATAATTCTGCAAATTTTACATAAAAAATGAAAATTATATCCACAAGTTATATAAATAATAAGTACTTAGAAATTTCTATGGAAACAGTAACAATGTCTAGAAAAGAATATGAATCACTTAGGAAAATGGCAAATATAAATATAGAATTCTTAAATGAACTTATCAATAGTTTTCAAGATATAAAAGAAGGTAGAGTTAGAAGAGTCAGATAAAATTATTTTATCAAATTCTTAATTTCTTCTTTAAAATTATCTAAGAATATTAGGCAGGCGTTGATAATTGACTGTTGGTCTTTTTTTTCGCTTAAATTCACTAAATAAACTGCCTGAATGTCTTCGTAAATTAGATAATATATTCTATACTTTCCTCTTTTTTTCTCTCTAAACCACCTAAATCTTATTTGGTCTCCAACATAAGGATTTGTTTCAAGCTGAGCTTCTATATTCTCCAGCCAATCTTTAAAATCTTTTTGCATTTTGTCTAACTTTCTATCAAATGTAAATGAATGATATATTTTAAAAGCCATAAATAAATTCAATATTTAAAATTAAAAAGTGTTCTCTGAAATTTTTAGAAAACTTTTCTATAATTTTATAAATTTACTTGTTTTATTGAAATTTTTGTATATAACAAGAAATATAAATCAGTTTTATGATAGTTTTGTATGGCTAAGGAGGAAAATCAAAACAGGCAATTTGTTTATTATTGGTATAAAGAATTAGGGTGGAGTTCTAATCCATTTGAATATAGGTATTTATTCCCAATTTCCAACTATATTTCTGGTTATGTAAAAGAAAGAAAGAAAATTAATTATTTTATAATAGAAAAAGATCCAATTTGTTTAATAAGGGGAAATGATGGATTTGGAAAAACAACATTGATATTGTGGTTAAAACAGGAATTAATGCAATATAAAGACAGGGTTATGATTGATTATATAAACAAGCATATTGATTTTGTTGATTTTATAAAAATGTTAGTTAAACC
>JAGWAD010000016.1 GCA_018302105.1 Candidatus Woesearchaeota archaeon | reverse complement strand
TATTAATTCTTGCATTAATACAAAATAATGAAAACTGTGAAAGAAAATTCTACTGTTGATGTAGATTACGAAGGAAGATTAGAGGATGGAAAACTATTTCTATTTTCTATTCCAATTCTTTCTAATACTTTATCTGTTATTCCAATTCTTGCTACTTTTCCTAGTATTAATTTCCAAGTATCGATTTCCTGTCTGACTTTCTGTTCTAAGCTCATTCTAATACTACAGGAAATATTGGCAGATTATAAATCTTTCTAATTTTACTACTATAAAGAAATAATCAAAATCTTTATAAACTCAATATTAATCACAAACTTATCCGAATAACTACTCGCAGACTTCATAAATTTCTTGAAGCACTGTTTTGGTAGAAGGGAAATATAATGGAAAAGCAGCAAGTATTAAACACATTGAAACTATTAAAAGAAAAATCTATTAAAAAGAACTTTACACAATCTGTAGATTTACTAATAAACTTGAGGGGCTTAGATTTAAAAAAACCAGATCATAAAGTTGATTCTTATGTACCATTACCTCATTCTTTAGGAAAAAAAATTAAATTATGTGCTTTAGTAGATGAACAATTAAATGCACAGGCAAAAAAATTATTTGATACAGTAATATTAAAATCAGAATTTGATAAATGGAAAAAAGATCCTAAAGCTCAAAAAAAATTAGCAGAAACACATGACTATTTTGTAGCCCAGGCTGAAGTTATGGTTCCAGTTGCAGCAACTTTTGGTAAAATTTTAGGTGCAAGAGGAAAAATGCCAAGCCCAAAAGCAGGTTGTGTTATTCCTGGAGCAACAAATTTAGAACCAATAGTTACAAGACTGCAGAATACAATTCGTTTACAGACTAAAAACGAGTTATCATTAAAAGCAACTATTGGTACAGAAAAAATGGATGATTCAGAAATTGCAGATAATGTTTTAGCAGCATATAATAATGTTTTGCCAAAATTACCACAGGAAAAAAATAATGTAAGGTATGTTGCATTGAAGTTAACTATGAGTCCATTAGTTAAAATAAACACAGAGGAAAAATCTGAAAAGAAAAAGAAACATGGCTGAACACAAAGCTCACATATCAAATTGGAAGAAAGTAGAGGTTTCAAGAGTTGAGAAACTTTTGTCAGATTATAAAGTAATAGCAGTAGCTGACATGACTAACATGCCTTCTCACCAGCTTCAAAAATTAAGGTCAAGTTTAAAAGATTCTGTAAATATAACTATGACTAAAGGTTCTTTGATAAATATTGCTTTAAATAATTTAAAATCAAAACTGTTAGGAGTCGATAAGCTTATTGGGAATATTCGCGGTATGCCTGCAATATTAATGACAAATTCTAATCCATTTAGATTAGCTAAACTTTTAAAAAAATCAAAAAGTACTGCACCTGCAAAAGCTGGTCAAATAGCTCCAAATGATATTATAATTCCGGCAGGACCAACAGCATTTCCACCAGGACCAATAATAGGAGAATTAGGATCAGTTGGATTAAAAACTGGCGTTGTTGATGGTAAAGTTGCAGTAAAAGAAGATAAACTTGTTGTTAAAGAAGGTGAATTAATTTCTCCGCAAGTTGCAGGAGTTCTTGCAAAACTTGGAATAGAACCTATGGAAATAGGAATAAACTTATTGGCAGCTTATGAAGCAGGAACAATTTTTACAAAAGATACATTGAATATTGATGATACTGAAGTATTAAATAATATAAAACTTGCAGCACAAAGCACATTCAATTTAGCAGCATTTATTGCTTATCCAACAAAAGACAATATAAAATTATTAGTAAGCAAAGCTTATAGATCAACAATTTCAGTAGCTAAAAAAGGGAATATACCTACTCCTGAAACAGTTAAGGAATCCATAGAACAGGCTCATTTAGAAGCAGAACATTTAAAAAATAAATTTAGTTTACCAACTGAAGATAATGACGTTAAAAAAAAACGTGATTTAGTTGAAGAAGCAAAAATAGAAAAATCACAAATACAAAAAGAGGAGGAAGCAGCACAGGCTGTCTTGAAAAGACTTCAAGATCAAAAAATAGGTTCAATGAGTTCAAGAAATATAGATAAGGATTTTGAACAACAGGAGAAAAAAGCTCAGGAGTTATTAAAAAAACTTCAGGACGAGAAAATAAAAAAAGGTGATAAAAAGAAATAATATTTAGGAGGATAAACAAGATGGAATACGTATATGCAAGTATGCTTTTGCATTCAGCAAAAAAAGAAATAAATGAAACAAATTTGAAAAAAGTCTTAGAAGCAGCCGGAGTTAAAGCAGAAGAAGGAAGAATCAAAGCTTTAGTAGCTGCATTAGAAGGTGTAGATATTGAACAGGCTATAAAAGAAGCAGCAATGCCAGTAGCAGTTGCAGCACCAGTTCAGGCACATGCACAAACAGCACCTGCAGCTAAGAAAGAAGAAAAGAAAACTGAAGAAGAAGCAGCTGGAAGTTTAGCAGCATTATTCGGTTAAATTTTCTTTTTTATTTTCTTTTTTATTTATTCAGAGAATTTCTTCCAATCATTAAGTGCAGAATTCCAATTTGTATCTTTCAATTGATATTCACCTTCAAAATTTTTCAGAAATTTAAAAATAATTTTACATTGAGTTTTATTAAGATTTAATGATTTTATCATTTCTTTAACAGACCATTCACTAGAACCAAAAGGATAAAGAGAACGTATTATCATTGATAATGCATGTTGTACAGAGGATTCTTCAGTATGTATAAATTTTATGCAAAATCTAAGGTATGCTGGAAGATAATACCTAAGTCCTTTTTTATTTAAAAAACTCCAAGGACTTGGAACTTCTTTCATGTACTTATCTGGAATTTCCCGCCAGTGTTTATCAGTGTCAAATTTTCTAGCTTCTAATTCTTGAGATTTTGACAAACCCATATCCCTAGCAGTTGCTTGATGTAATGTAACCGCATCTTTTGGTCTTTCTAAATCATATTTAAAAGCATTTTCAATATCTTTAATTAATTTTAATTCTTTTATCTCTATTTTCATAAGGAATAAGGTTTTTCTAAGTTATCAAATTTTTTTAATTAAATTGTTTCTTAGAAATTAATATAATAGTCTTTCGTGTTCTCTAAATCCGACAGTTATTCTATCAAATAATTTTTCACTATACAAAATAATGGGCTTACTAAATTAATATTTAAATATATATTAACTTAAAAATAAGTTTTATAGTTATCAAAACATTTAAAAACAGACTTTCTTAACATTTTATTATGGATAACTTTAATGCTATAGAAGAGTATAAAAAAGTTCAGTCTGAAATAAATTTATTGAGAGATAAACTTAAAGATATTAACCAGAAAAAAGAACATTGGTTTCAGAAGAAAGAATCATTAAAAAAAGATATAAATGAACATATCACAAAGATAAAAGAATTGAGGTCACAAAAAGATCAAAAAAAACAGGAATTAGACCAGTTAAAAGGAGAAAGGGATAAATACAATTCTTTAGTAAAGGAATTAATTTCTAAAATTAAAAATATAAATGAAGATAAGATAAATGCTTTCAAAAAGTATAATGTAAAGATAGACCCTTCTAAGATTCAGGAAAAAATAAACAATTTGGAAAAGAAAGTAGAAATAGAAACAAATTTTGAAAGAGAAAAAAAATTAATGGAAGAAATAAAAAAGTTGAAAAAAGTCTATGGAGAAACTTCTGAATTATTTAAAATTGCTGAAGAAGTTAGCAATCTTTCTAAACAGATTAAAGAAGCAAGGAAAAAAGCAAATGAATTTCATAAAAAAGTATTAGATAGTGCAAATGATGCAACTTATGGCGTATTTATGGAATTCTCTCAGAAAATAACAGAAACAAAATCATTGCAGGAGCAGGCATTCCAGAATTTTATAGACTATAAAAACCAGTATTCCCAATCTGCTGAAGAATTAAAGAAAAAATTAGAAACTCATGACATGCTTTCAAACGTATTAAGCAAAAATAATCAATTAAGAAAATTACAGGAAATGGAAAAAACCAAAAAAATTATTAATGATAAAAGCATGAAAGTTGAAGAAAAATTAAAAAATAAAAAAAGATTAACTACAGATGATATATTAGCATTACAGGGAAAAGACTTGATTGAAGGATAAATTTAAATTTATTTTTTCTTAAACAAACTTTTTTTCCACAAATACTTAAAATCATCATAAAGTGGGATACTTTTTACCCTATAAAATTTAACAAGTATTATCCAAACTAAAGCAACATAAAACCATGATAAAAATTTCCAGAAAAACATATGGACAATATTAAAAGCATCAAATCCATATTTTACAGTTAGATAAATTAATAAGGAAATTCTGAAATAGTTCATTAATAATATCAATAAAAATCCAATTAAAATTAGTTTTACTCTAGTCTTTATTTTAACATCTTTTGCAGTTAATGATAAAAACCAGATTAAATAATAAGCATAAGCAGCTATGCAGGCATCAATAAAAGTAAATGGAATACCATTAACAGTTATTATATTGCCAATAATTGATGGTTTTAAAAAATATATTAAATAATAAGAACCATAAATTGTTATTGGAGAAAAAATAAAATATATTAAACTTATAGGAATAAACAGCAATAAATATCTTATTAAAAAATTATACAAATATTTCATATATTATCTATTATAAGACGCTTTAAATTTATTTCTATTAGTCTCTTAACTTGATTTCCAAATTTCCATCTCTTATTCCTAAATTAACAAGTTCTCCAAAAGTTAAAGGCTCTCCATCAATTTCTGGGCTTATGCGCGTATTGCCATCACTATATTCAGGGTGTACTGCATGATATGCAATATATACTGGTGTTTCTAGTTTGTCTTCTATAGCACTGAATAATTTTAAAATATAATCATATGAAGCCTTCTGTACAATAGCTCTTTTTCCTTGAATTTTCAATATCTCTTTTACATCACCCGTATTTGGTGTTGTTCTTTTATCTCTTATCATTTTATTTAAATCAAAACGTATAACTAAACAATCATTTTTATATTCAAAATAGCCGCAATCATCTTCAAGTTCAGATATTTCATATTCTGTTTTCATTTTAAAGATTATAGGAAGAAAAATATTTAAGGTTAACCTTTTATGGTTTTGGTATAGTTAAATTTAGTTTCGTTACTTATTTAAATAAATTAATACTAAAATTTCTAAGATGATATTAGAATATTTAACTATTTGGATAACGACTATAATTGCAGCAACAGGTTATTTTGGAATCTTTTTATTTATGGTTGCAGAAAGTATGGTTCTGCCAGTACCAAGTGAAGCAATAATGCCATTTGCAGGATTTCTAATAGCAGAAAACAAATTTTCATTTTTTATTGTATTTATAGCAAGTAGCTTAGGTTCAGTAGTTGGATCTTTAATTTCTTATTATATAGGTTCAGTTGGAAGCAAAACAATTATTCCGAAATATGGAAAATATTTTTTACTTAATAATAAGGATTTAGAATGGACAGAAAACTGGTTTAAGAAAAATGGGCAAAAAACAATTTTTATTTCAAGATTTATCCCAGTTATAAGGCATATAATTTCAATACCTGCAGGAATGGCAAAAATGGATTTAAAAAAATTTATTATCTATACTTTTATCGGCGCTTCAATCTGGAATATGGCATTGGCATATGCAGGCTATGCTTTAAAGCAAAAATGGTATTTGCTGCATGAATATTCAAGAGAACTAGATATTATTATTATAATCTTATTAGTATTAGTAATAATATTCCATGTTTACAGGCACATTAAACACAAAAATTATAAGGAATATAAATCCTCTTAATATATGAAAAGACTAATTTCAGTAATTATAGTATTATTAGGTTTATCATTATTATTTGATTCAAGAATTTTAAATTTTATAATACATTATAGAATATCCTATTTAAATTATATATTCATTTTCTTAACAGACTTTGGCCCGTATATAATTTTCTTATTTTCAACATTTATATTATTATATAAGAAAAAACTAAAATTAATTCCATTATTGTGGTTAAGCTTTATTATTGTTTTTTTATTAATTGAACTATTAAAATTCAGCATTCCAAGACCAAGACCAGAAGTAGATTATTTAATTTATTCTGCAGGTAACTCATTTCCAAGCAGGCACGCAGCAATAGCTTTTACACCTTTATATCTGATTAATAAGAATTTTCCTAAGTTTAAATGGTACTTTTTATCATTCGCTTGCCTTATAGTTTTCTCCAGATTATACTTGGGAGTGCACTATCTTTCAGATATTATTGCTGGTGCTTTTTTAGGATATATACTTGGATTGATAATTTCAAAATTAGAATACAAAAAACAATTTAATTTAACATAAAAGGATACTGTCAGGATAACGGGTTTTAGTTGTTTCTTACAAATTTAATTAAATCCATTAATTTATTTCTCCCTAAATTTAGTTTTATGTTTGCTTCTTCTGCTGGTGTTTTTCCTTTAAGTTCTTGGTGTGGATTTACATAATTGTTAATTATTCTTCTTAAATTCATAAAATTTTCTGTATCATAAAAATTTTTAAATCCACTTCTCATATTTTTTATTCTGTCTTTTATTTTTCCATTGTATCTTTCTATTGGATTATTGTTGTGTTTTAAATTATATTTTTTGCAGGCAATTGGTACTCCAAAATTTAATTTGCAAGTTTTTGAGAATAATTTGTTGAAAGCATTTTTGTAGTTTGCAAATTTATCACATGTAAATTCTATTAGTTCTTTGTCTTCTGCTTTCTTATGTTTCTCATTTTCATATCTTCTCAGTATTTGTTTGTAACAATTATCTTTTATTTGTTTTAGGAAATTTATACAGTTTACTTTTGTTCTTTTATCGACGAAAGAATGTGCTAAAATAAATTTTGTTTTATTATCAATTGCGTTTAAATCATAACAATCTTTATTTTTTACTTTAACATATTTTTTATCGTAATGTATGTTTCCTTTTATTTTTGGTTCAACGATTTCATTTAGTCTATTTTAAAAAAAGACTATACTTGTTGCACCATTCTCTTATTGTTTCTCTACTTACTTTAACACCATCATGCTGCCATAAATGGTCTTTTACTTGAAATAAAGATAAACCTTCATTATGCAAATGAATTGCTCTAACAATATTCTCTTTTTTATATCTCATTCTTTCAAAACCATTTTGTTCTACAAATTTTATATTACAATTATTGCATAAATAAAGTTGTTTTGTCTGAGATTTATTATATCTTTTTCCTCTTTTAGAAATATTTTTGCCTTTACATTCTGGACATTTCATAATACATCACCTCACATTCATAGAATAAAAACCTTAAGGATTTATATACTTATCCCTTTAAGTTGACAGTATCGTTGATTAAAAAGACTTAAATATTAAAGTAACCAATAACAAGCAATGAGCTGGTTGGTTTTTTCTAAAAGAAAAAAGATTCTAAAAGAATTTGCAAGATTAAATGAAATTATTGAAAAGCTTAATTTTCTTCTCGCATCATTAAATGAAATGGGAAATAACAATGATGATGAAATAAATTCAGTAGAATTAAATTTAAAGTCAGCAATTAATGTATTAATAAATAAGATATCTTACAAATTATTTAACAGAGAAACATTAATACAAGAAGGGTTCATAGTGAATAAAGAATTTGCATCAACCGAACTTCAAAATAATTCATTATATAATAAGGACAATGGTTTTATTCCGACATTGCAAAAAATTAATGCAAATTTGAATAATTTATTTAATAATTTATTGAATATAAGAAAGTTAATTAGGAATAATACCCATATAAGTGATGATTTAATTTCAAAGCATAAACAATTAATGTCAAAATTAAAAACCATAATTGTTAGTATATTAGATGATTTAAATGACGCAGTATCTGGGCAAAATCCCATTTTGTGTGGAATATTTATGAATAAAAAAGGTAAAAAATTAGGAAAATCAAAATTAAAAAAGTTAACAGTTAGCGCTGCATTAGTTGCTTCATTGGCTGGAGTTGGCATGAAAATGAATATGATAAGGCCTGCAGTAGGTTATAGTGCCGTAATGCAAACTTATATGGAACATCTAAAAGAAAAAAAATTATCTCCTGATATTTTAAGATTAGCACAGTTGCATGGCATAGAAGTACATTTTTTTCCAGGCACAAGACAAATGATTGTTTATGATGCTGTAACAGGATACTCATTAATAGAATTGACTGCTAGAGGCGGACCACAAGAAAGATATAAAGATAATGTTAATCCAGGGCATAGTTATGGACCAACACATTCAGGGAAATTCATAATTCTTCGCGATAATATAAGTCCATATGTAAAAAGAGATAGTAGTTGGAACTATGCAAGAATAAAATTTGGGGCATCAATTAGAGAAAATAATGATCAAATTGAAGTCAGTGAAAATGAAGGCAAAACATGGTTCTTTGTTACAGGACCAAAAGCTAAAGTTAATGGCCTTAAAAAAAGTGATTTTTACATAGGTGGAGTATTATTAAGTAAGTGGTACTTAAATCCATTTGGTCATTTGGCAATTGAATATAAAAATGAAAATGAAAAAGTTTCTCCTGAAAAAATACATACAAATATTTTAGGAGAATTTACACAGCTTGCTCCAAAAGACATTGGGAATCTTATGCAGCCAATATCCCACGGATGCATTCATATGAGTCCATCAGACATAGAAGTTCTTAAGGATATTATTTTTATATCAAAAAAAGGCGATATATTTTTTATTGTTCATAGATATAATAATTATCCAAATGCTTAGTTTCTATTCAATAGTTATTGGAGTATTTTCAGGAACGCGTCTATAGAGAATTTCTATGTTTGGATTGTCAATTGCAATACATCCCTCTGTCCAGTCAACAAAACTTCCTATTTTGAAAGTCAATTTACCAATTTTAATATGTTTTTCACCATGTATTCCTATGTTTCCTCCTAAATTAGTGTTAGAAGGTGGACAAATTCCTTTTCTATGTGCAAACCTGATTGAATCATATTGGTATTCATTAATAAGTCCTTGTTCTAAGCCTCTTTTCGCATCTTGTGGATTTGGATAGTTAATTTGCATAAATTTATTAAATCCAGATGAACTTGGTCTTTTATCACAGATATAATATTCCCCTTCTGGAGTTTTTTTGTCCCCTCTTTCTTTTTTTGTCCCTAATCTGCTTAAAATGCCAAAAGCAGCGTCAAAAGAATAAGTTTCGCCTAAACCGTTATAAAACGTAATATTATCATAAAATTTAGACACTAATAAATAAGGCTTGTTATTTTGTTCTGCAGCTTCTACATTTTCTTCTAATCTTGCAGGCTTGCAGCTTGCTAAAGTTAAGGTTATTAAAAGATATAGCATTGTCTTTTTCATTTTAATGATGATTTTGAATTTCTATATAAATATTGTTATTATAATAACTAAAGAGTTACACTAATTTTAATAAACCAAAACATTTAAATATTAGTCATAACTTCACAATAGCAACAAAAAATGAAAACAAATAAATTATTGTTGACAATTTTATTATTTTTGGTAATACTTTCTTTTAGTGTATTTGCAGATTTAAGGATTGCAAGTTCTTCACATACACCTGTAGCAATAGAATTTACAAGTAGTAATTCTGTGCCTGTTACAGTAACATTAAACATATTAAATACAGGAGCAGATGCAGTTTCTGTAGTAGAAATCGCAGGAGTAGTTTCAGGCCCATCACAAGTGTCGGAAATATCAGCAACTTTGATAAATATTGAATCAAACCAGACAAAAACTGCAACATTAACATTTAATTTTCCAAGAAGTTCTAAACCTGGAGCTTATACATTAAATTTAAAAGTTAAAAATTTAGACAATGAAGAAAATATAGTTACAGTTAATAAAGCAGTAACAGTAGTTGCTTCTCCAGCTTTTGAAATATTACAATCAGGATCAGTTTTATCAGAAATTAAAATAACAGGACAGCCTGGTGAAGAAATAGTAAGATTGCCATTAACAATTAAAAACGCAGGTAATGTTGACCTGTCAAATATACGTTTAACTACAGAATTTTCAGATTTAACAGATGACGATGATGATACAATAACATTAAGATTAAATCCAGCAACATTAAACTCGTTAACTATTGGATCAACAGCTAATTTTGAATTAACTGCAACAATACAATCAGGTTTCGATGTTGAAGATTTATCTGGTAATTTAGCAGTTGAAGCAAATGAAATGATAAAAAAGACATTGCCGGCAAAAATTGAAGTTACTCCTTTAACATGCAAGGCTTCTGCTTTATCAAACAATTTAAAAATAAATATTGAAGAACCTGAAGATGATCAGGATTTCCAGCCTGGAGATGATATGCAGGTTAGAGTTGATATTACAAACGATGCAAGTGATGACAAAAGAATAAGAGTTCAAGCTTTATTATACAATTTAGATGAAGGTAAAAGAGTAGACAGTGATACAACAGAAAAAAGAATAAATAATAATGATGAAGGTTCAGTATTTTTTGAATTTCCTTTAGCTGGGGAAGATTTTGATGAAGATACAGAATTAAGATTATACATTAAAGCATTTGAAAAAGGAAAAGAAGACACAATTTGTGTTGAAGATTCAATTGATTTAAATTTAGAAATTCCAGAAAACGCTGTAGAATTTGATTCATTGACATTAAATCCAACTGCAGTAAGTTGTGGTGGAACTGCTTCTGTAAATGCAGTATTAAGAAACATCGGATCAGAAGATCAGAGAGTAACTGTTAATGTAGAAAATGCAGCTTTAGGAATATCACAATTATCAGAAGGTTTAAGCTTGTCTGAAGACAGAAATGATGATGATAATGTTCAGTCAACTTCAGTAATGTTTCGAGTTCCTTCAAATGTACAGAATGGAAATTATCCTTTAACTGTTACAGCCAGATATAGTGGAGAAGTTAAAACAGAACAATTAACATTAGCAGTAACAAATTGTGGCACTCAGCCTAGTCAACCAAGTGGACAACCTGCAGGGGATCAAGCAAACCAGCCTAACGATTCAGGTTCTACTGGAACAGTACCTGTAGGAACAAGTCAGCCAACTTATACTGGTGCAACAGTAACTGATAAATCATTCTGGGATACTGGTATTACTAAAATTCCAACAGCTATATGGGTATTAGCTTATATAATCTTAGCATTGGGAATTATTGTTTTATTAGTAAGCTTATTTAGAAGAAGATAATGTCACAATTAAGAAAGAAACAATAAATTATAATCTTTTTATGTTAAACATTTCTTCTTTTAATTTAGCAGGTTTAAATTCTAATTTATTAAATTCTTTTTTATAAAATTTTATTTCAGGTTCATCAAAAAAATGTAATAACTCATTTCCATGAAGACTGAAAACTTTTATTTCTTCACCTAAAAATTTAAACAATCTTGGAATTCTTGCTAAAGGTCTTAAAAATCTTGCAAATCTTTCTCCTCTGTTCAATCTTACAACTTCTTCAGCTTCAAATCCAGCTCTTGAAAATTCTTTGCTTATCTCTAATCCAGTATGCAATACTTTTTGTCCTTCTCTTGCAGTTTTTTCAACTAATCCAAAGATTCTTGCTAATCCTTCTAATGCCCTGAATACTAAGAAAAAAGGAATTACAGCTATTATCTCTAACCAGTATTTTTTAAAGAATAATGGAATATTTTTAGTTTTATTATATTTAAAAATTAAGTCAATAACAAATATTGAGATTATTAAAAAATCTAAAATTTCAATGTAAATATGATAAGGCTCTACATCATGAGAAAAAAAGAATTCTAGAATTAATATTACTAATAATACAAGCAGTGCAGGAGGAATCAGTTTATCAATTATACGTTCCAGCGATTTTGCACCCTCTTTCATTAAGAATTAAATATTTAAAGTAATTTATAACTGTTATGTTGATGGGTTTTAATGAAAAAGTTTGGGAATTATGTAAGAAAATACCAAAAGGAAAGGTATCAACATACAAAGAGATTGCTAAAGCTTTGCATAATCCAATGTCTTTTCGTGCTGTTGGAAATGCATTAAACAAAAATCCTTATGCTCCAATTGTTCCATGCCATCGTATCGTGAATTCGAATTCTGATTTAGGTGGTTTTGCACATGGATCAAAAGCTAAAATAAAATTATTAGAAAAAGAAGGTATACAAATTAAAAATAATAAAATACAAGACTTTAGTTCTGTTCTTTATAAATTTAAATAAGCGTGGGGAGGGACATTCAATCACAAAGACGCAAAACAAATTGCGCATGTCGATATTTGAACCCCCAATCTGTTGCTATCTTCTTTATCATTGCCTAAGCTCATAATAGCAAACTGCAGGCAACTGCCTTACCGTTTGGCCACCCACGCATAAGCTTAAGCAAGGTCAAGTATTTATATAAGTTTTCATACATCATAAAAATTAATATTCAAGGCTATATAATAAACCATACAAAATTTTTCCATCTCATTTTCCAGTTGGAAGAGGAAATCCAAGATTAGCAACAGAATTATTAAAAATTTTAATCAATTTTGGTTAATTAACAACACGTTTATATATTACTTCTTTCAGAAGATTATAACTATGAAAAAAGTTGTGAAAAAAGAGGAAGTTTATAACTTTTTATTAAGTTTAGCTAAAGAAATTTCCAAAAGAAAAAGCGGCGCATTATTTGTAATCGCCCCGAACAATTCATTCAAAAATATTTTTGAACAATTATATCCTCAGGTTTTATCAAATTCAGATATTTTTGAAAAAGGTGCAAAAGAACTCATAATAAAATTAGCAGAATTAGATGGTGCTTTTTTAATATATGATGACGGAACGCTTCACTCATTTGGTGCCAGAATACTTAAGTCTAAAGCACTTCCAGGTTACGGAACAAAGCATGCTGCAGCTATAGGAGTAACTACAAATATAAAGAATTGTACTGCTATTTTAATAAGTGAAGAAAACCAATGGATAAAAATTTTTAAAGATGGAAAAATTTTAGTTGAAATGGATTCTTCAAAAACTCCACCTTCAATTATGAATAAAGTAGTCACTTTTGTTACAGATAATGATACTGCATTATTAGCTACTGCTGGTGCATCTGCGGCCATAATGGGTCTAATCCCTGTTGTAATAGTGTCAGGCACTTATTTAGCTATAAAAACTGCTTCTGGAATTATTAGAAAGAGTTTTGAAAATCATTAATTTAGTGTTTTTTTTCATATAACTTAAAATTGGTAATATTTAAATACAAGTATTATTATAATACTTTATGACAACTAAAACAATTAAAGGTGTGGATGATGATACTTGGTTTAGATTTAAATCTTTAGCTCTGAAAAATAGGATGGATATGGGCAAATTATTAGGTGAGATGATAAAGGAATACGAATCTAAATCGAGTGAATTTTGGAAAGATGTTTTATATGGAGAAAAATTATTAAATGAAAAAGAAGCTGAAGAACTGATTAAAGAAACAGTAAAATTGAGAAAAGAACATGGGTTCAGAAAATGAATTTAATATTTGATACATCAACATTAATAGAATTAGAAAGAAAAAATAAAAAAGTAATAGATAAAATAAAAGAATATATAGAAATTTATCCATCACCTGCAAAAATTACATTTATTAATTATTTTGAATTTTATTATGGGTTAATGAATAAAAATATTAAAAATAAAGATAAAGCATTGTCTTTTGTTCATAAATTTAATATGCTCAAAGTATCAAAAAGAACCGCAGAAATTCTAGCTGAATTAAAACAAAAATATGATAAAAATGGAGAAATGCTTCCATTAGCAGATCTTTTGATTGCAAGCCAGACAATAGAAAATGGTGGGATTTTAGTTACATTGGATACAGATTTTAGAAGAATAGAAGAATTAAATAAGCTAATTTTATAATAACTTATAAAAAACAATTGATAAAAGTCTTTTATTTTCAACAAAATTAATTATATGGTCAGCCGGCAAAAATAATTGGATTTTTTAAATATTTGTTGTTGGAATATGTGACGAGTGCTTGAAGAATTAAATAAATACGGGCCCGATGAGATTTGAACTCACGACCCCCTGCTAACTTCCTATAAGCTAGAAGGCAGATGCGCTATTTACCCAAAACGGGCCCATAGGTAAAATGAACTAAATTATCCTTTTAAAACCTTTCTTTTTCCTTAATTCATGCTTAAGAAAAATTTATAATACACCTCATTTGGAATAAATAAATGCTAAGATACAAATATAGGTTACCAGTAAGCGGTGCTGCATTTGCAGTATTAATTGCCTTTATTTATTCACTATCCTCAACTTTAATTATGCCTGTATTTCCTTTATTTCTTAAAAGTTTAGTAAACAAATCAGCATATGTAGGTTATTTCATGTCTTTTATCTATTTTTTGGTATTAATCTACATACTGATCTCAACTTATTTCCTAAAAAATAATAAAATAACAATATTAAAATTTTCAGTTTTTGGTTTTGGAATTACAATTTTTTTGTTAACAATAATAAATTCAGTTACACAACTAATAATCTTAGAAATATTCAGGACTTTATTTATTGCAGTAAATTTTGTAGTCATGGGCTTATTAATTAGGGATGCAAGCACTAAAAAAACAATAAGTAAAAATGAAGGTTATTATTTTGCTATAATAAATATTTCTTTTTTTATTGGACCAATTATAGGAGGTTTTTTAGCAAATGCATATACAATAAAAACTGTTTTTTCAATAGCTGCAATATTCCCATTTTTAGTATTTTTACTGTTATTTACTCAAAAGGGTAAAACGCATAATACTAGGATAGAAAAAGTAAATTTATTTGCAAATATTAAGAATTTCTTTAGAAATAAAAATCTATTAATTAATTATTTTATAAGTTTAGGATTAATGGCTTGGTTAACAATAATTTATATTTACCTGCCATTGTATATGTCAAAAGAAGGATTAAGCGAGAAAACAATAGGTTTGGTTTTGGCATTTACAGTAATACCATTAGTTATATTAGAAATTCCAGTAACAAAATTAACAAAATATTTTGGTTATAAGAAATTATTTTGCTTTGGGTTCTTATTGATAGCTTTATTTGGAATAGCAACGTTCTTTACTAATCAGATCTATATAAAATTATTATTCTTCATATTAACCAATCTGGGAATTGCATTTGTAGAACCATTAAAAGAAGCTTATTTCTTCGAAACAAACAAAAGGTCTGATGAAGTAAATTTTTATCCAATATTTAAAACTTCATCTGATGTGGGAAATTTAACAGGTCCTTTAATATTTTCAACAATTTTATTATTCACAAATTTCAGTATAATGTTTCTTGTAGCTTCAATCTTGATGTTAATCTTTGCACTAATCTCATTAACTTTAAAGGAAACTAAATGAAATACATAATAGAGCATACTGAGAATAAAATTTATGATTGGTGTTGCATAGAATACAAACATATATCTAAATTAGTGGGAAGAAATAACTTAATTTTTACAAATATAAATAATAAAAATGATTTTGTAAAACTAAAAAATATTGGAGAAGTTAAAAAAGAAAGCATATTGAAATTAAATTTTAAAAATATCTGTCTTTTAGATCCTTCTTGTGAAAAAGAATTAAATCCGGAAGATTGTGAAAAATTTGATTATTTTTTGTTTGGCGGGATTTTGGGTGATTATCCTCCAAGAGAAAGGACAGCTAATTATTTTAAAAATCTTAAAGCAAAAAGAAGAAACTTAACTAAAGAACAAATGCCTACAGATGTAGCAGTTTTAGCAGTTAAACTAATATCAGAAGGAAATAAAATTGAAAATTTAAAATTTAAAGATAAACCTGTTATAAATATTAAAAAAGGCAGATTTAATGAGGAAATAATCCTTCCATATAGGTATATAATGCTATATGATAAGCTTATAATATCAAAAGAGCTTATAAAATATTTAAAATCTAAGAAAGACCTGTAATTAATATAAAAATGATAAAGAAAATAACAATTTTTATTGGAATTGTACTGATTTTCATAATCGGAATACTAATTGGTTCATATTTGTCAAAAAATTCTCAGGAAGCAATACAAAATGTACCAGTACAAAGTTCTCTAATGGTTGAAGGTTATAGAGAAATACCCATTGTTGGAGTAGACGATAAAGGAAAAGGTGTAACAGGAATATTGTCAGCAGAAGTAAAATCTGGATCTGGTTTGGTTTTAGTTAATATCAATAATGTTTTAGCAGATTACTTAACACAGATAAGTGCAAGAAATGCAGCAAAAGTTGCTGAAACTTATACAGGTAAAAGTTTGGCTAATCTTGATATAATTTATAATATAAAGGCAAATGCTTCTGTAATTGAAGGTCCTTCTGCAGGAGCAGTTATGGCTGTAGGCACAATAGCAGCATTAGAAAATAAAAACATTAAATCAAAAGTATTTATGACTGGTGCAATAGATATTTCAGGAGAAATTGTCCCTGTTTCAGGTATTGTTGAAAAAGCTAGTGCTGCAAAACAGGCAGGAGCAGAGTTATTTTTAATACCTTCAGCAAATTATGTACAGGGTTTTGAAAAACAAGAAGCATGTACAACTTATAGGCAATTTGAATATTGTGAGATTATTTTTAAACCAACAGAAGCAAATATTAGCCAGGTATTAGGCATTGCAGTAAAAGAAGTAAAGAATATTAATGAAACTATTAATTATTTTATAGAAAAATGAAAAAAACTAGGAACATATTAATAAAATCACTTGTTGGAATACTTGTTATAATAATTTTAATAAATGCATATTTCATGTTTTCCAATTTTAAAATTTTAAATCAGCTTAAACTTGACACTCTAAATGTTATTGAAGATTATTTTTCTATTCCAGTACTTGAATTAAACTTAACATATGATCCATTGTCTTTAAAAGGATTTACTGAAGTTTTTGTAGGTTTGAAAGATAATGCAATAATCTTGAATAATAACTGCACTGCAATGATTATAACCACAAATGAATATCAGGCATATTCCATAGAACAAGGTCTTAAATCTAAAGTAGACATAAGGCCAACAACTCATGATATAATGGTAAGCGTATTAAAAGGTTATAATATTTCACTATTACAGACAAAAATTGTAGAAAACCAGGGTATGCATTACTTTGCAAGAACCATTTATAGGCATGAAAACAAAATATTGAATGTAGACACAAAAGCAAGTGATGCAATTGCAATAGCTGCAAGGATGAATGTTCCAATATTTGTAAAATCTAATTTATTTTATAGTTTAGGTAAAAATGTCTGCTGAAGAAACAGGAATAATGGAATTATCAGGATCAGCATTGCAGGAACTAGTAGAACAAATAACATCAAAATTAAAAAGATCAAAAAATCAATTATTAAAAGAAGATTTAATTTATTATTTTAAAAGAAATTCTTATCCAATAAATAACCAAAAGAATTATTTTGATATTCAGTTAGAATTAACAGATAAATTATGGGCGGCCTATAATTTCTATAACATAATAAATTTTTTAACAATACCTGTTTACAACAATAACTCTTCTGAAGAAGATAGTCTGGGTGCAAATACTTTAACATATCAGTTTATAGAAAACGAGCCAAGGAAATTTCAGCCATTTTTTATGTATACAACAGGTCAGGGTATAGACCAGATTAATAATATATTAGGTTCTAGGTTGGTTTTAATATTATTCAAAAAATCTAAAAACCCAGAAGCATCTAAACAACTCTTTAATGAAGTTAACCACTTAAGAGATGAAAGGATAAATATCCGCGATACAATAATAAATACTATAGAATATAAGGCATTAGAAGCTTCATTATTAAAAAATCCAAAACAAACTTATAATGTTCCTGAATTAATGAGACTATATAGGCTTGAAGAATTTGCAATGAATAAGCAAATAGGATTATTATATAAAAGAACTAAAAATGTTTATTCAATAGCAAGTTCAGTATGTAACTTATTGAAAGATAGTCTTCAGGATATATAATAATGAACTTAGATTCTAATAATGAGTTTAAATTAATTCGCTAACTTTTTAAATTAATATAAGGTCTCAATTATATGCTAAACTTAAGGGAAATAGAGTCTAAATGGCAGAAAGAATGGGAAGAAAATAAAGTATTCCAACCAGAGATAAGCAAAAAAAAGAAATATTTTGTTAATTTTCCTTATCCATATGTTAATGGTTATATGCATATTGGTCATCTTTACACATTATTAAGGGTTGAGGCTTTTGCAAGATATAAAAGAATGCAAGATTTTAATGTCCTATATCCGCAAGGTTGGCATGCTACTGGCTCACCAATAATAAATGCAGCACAAAGAATAGCAGAAAATGAACCTAAACAAATCCATATTATGAAAGAAATGGGTTTTTCAGATTCAGAAATAAAAAAATTCGCTGATCCAAAATACTGGATAAAATATTTTCCCCCAGAAAATAAGAAAGATCTTAAAAGTGCAGGTTTTTCAATAGACTGGAGAAGAGAATTTTTTACAACAGATCTAAATCCACATTATGATAAATTCGTTAGATGGCAATTTAATAAACTTAAAGAAAAAAATTATGTAATAAAAAGCAAATTCCCTGTTGTCTGGTGTCCAAAGGATAATACAATTGTACAGGATCATTCTAGAAGTGAAGGAGAAGGCGAAACACCAAAAGATTTTATTTGGGTCAAATTTAGATTAAAAGAATCCGATCTAATACTTATGGCCGGTACAACTAGGCCTGATGCTCTATTGGGTCAAACACATTTATGGATAGATCCAGAAGCAACATATAAAATTGTGAAAGTCAAAAATGAAAAATGGGTTGTAGGTCAAGAAGCAATACAAAAAATTCAAGAACAATATGAAAAACCTACAATTATAGGAGAAATAAAAGCAAATGAATTAATGGGTAAATGGGTAAAAGGCCCTTTGGTAGATTACGATATTTACATTGTGCCTGCTTGGTTTATTGATGCAAAAATTGGTTCTGGTATTGTATATTCTGCTTTAGAAGATCCAGTAGACTTAATAGAAATCCAGGATATCCAAAATGATTTAAAAAAATTAGACAAATATAAATTAGATCTTGAAGTTATTAAGAAATTAAAACCCATTCCAATAATAAGTATACCTGAGTTAGGCGATAATCTTGGACAAGAAATGATTAATAAATATAAAATCAAATCTGCAAAAGAAAAAGATAAAGTAAAAGAAGCAAAGGATGAATTAAATAAAAATATTTACAGAAAAGGAACAATGAAACAGAATTGTGAAAAATATGCAGGAATGTCTGTAGAAATTGCACAAGAATTAATAAAAAAAGATTTAATAGCTTCTAATAATGCTGTAATGTTTTATGAATTAACAGGAAAAGTTGTATGTAGGTGTTTAACACCATCAATAATTAAAATTGTTTCAGATCAATGGTTTATTGATTATGGAAACAAAGAATGGAAAAAATTAGCACATAATTGTTTAGATAAATTGGGATTATATCCAGAAAAAGCAAGACAGCAATTTAATTACGTAATTGATTGGTTAAAACAATGGGCCTGCACTCATGAAGAAGGATTAGGCACAAAACTTCCATGGGATGAAAAATGGGTTATAGAAAGTTTATCTGACTCAACTATATATATGGCTTATTATACAATTTCACATTTGATAAAAGAAATCCCTATAGATGAGATAGATGACAGATTATTTGATTATATTTTCCTAAATAAAGGTAAAAAACCTAAAATAAAGAATATAGAAACTCTAAAAGAAGAATTTGAATATTGGTACCCTGTAGATTTTAGAAATTCTGGAAAGGATTTAATACAAAATCATTTAACCTTTTTCATATTTAATCATGTCGCGATATTTCCAGAAAAACATTGGCCTAAAGGAATTGGAGTAAATGGTTGGACTGTTGTAGATGGACAAAAAATGTCAAAATCCTTAGGTAATTTTATAACAATAAGAGATGCAATTAAAAAATATTCAGCTGATGTATCAAGATTTACAATGTTAAATGGTGGAGAAGAACTTGATGATCCTAACTGGGATAATTCTTTTGCATCAACATTAATACAGAGACTGCCTAATTTGCATGACTTTTCTATTGAAAATTATAATAAAGGAACAAATAATTATGAAAATCCGGAAGAATTGTTCGAATCTCAAATTAACCAGATAATAAAAGAGACAACAGAAGCAATGGAATTAACAAAATTTAGGACAGCAATTCAAAAAGCCTATTTCGATATGCAAAAGGTTTTTAAGAATTATATGAAGAAAGTTGAAAAACCAAATAAAAAATTAATCAACCAGTATATTAATACTCAAATTAAACTTTTATCTCCATTTATCCCGCATATTACAGAGGAAATTTGGCACAATTTAGGCAATAAATCCTTTATTTCATTACAATCTTGGCCAAAATATGATGAAAAAAAGATAAATTTAGAACTGGAAATTGCTGAAAATCTAATAAATAATATAATTGAAGACATAAAATATGTGAAAAATTTGATAAAAATAGAAAATCCAAAAGAAATTACAATAATAATATCTTCAAAATGGAAATATGAATTATTTGCAAAAGTTAAAGAATTAATGGAAAAAACAAGAAATGCTTCAGAAATAATAAAAGAACTTATGAAAATAGATAAATTTAGGCAATATGGACAGGAAATTTCAAAATTAATTCCAAAATTGATACAAGGACAGCCAGAATTCATTTTATCCCAAGAAAAAGAATTGAAAATTTTCAACGATAAAAAAGAATTTTTAGAAAAAGAACTCAAAAGCAAGATTTTAATTGAAATTGCAGAGAAAAGTAAAGATCAAAAAGCTAAGAATTCCTTGCCATTCAAGCCTGCAATTGTTATTAGTTAATAAATAACCGCCTCAGGATCAATGTATCTATTTTGATCAACAAATAAGTTGCTAATTATTAAATAGGGTATAAGTTTATCTAATTTTTCTTCTATTGAAATTTGAGTTAAATCTTCATCAATATTCTTGGGAAATGTATCAATCACCAAAATTTATAAAACTTCTTAAGAAATAGAAAATTAGATTCTTGTCTCTAAAACCGCAACTCTCTTGTCTAAATTATGCAGTTCACATCCGATATTTTTAATTTCAGTCTTCATTTCTTTTATATCAGAAATTGTATTATCAAGTTTATTAATTGTTTTGCCCATTTCTTTAACTATAGCTAAAATTACAATTATCCCACCAATATAAGGAATTATTTCTATAATTAAGGGTGTATTAAACAAGCCTGCCTTTTTAGCAAGGATCCATAGAAAGATTACAATAACTCCTGTCCAAAAAACAATTTTCCAGTTAATTTCAAATTTTCTCATTAAAATTTATTAAGAAATTGAAATTTATAAACATTACTGAAAATTTTTGGAAAATATTAACTAAAACTGGTAAAATATTCTTATATTCTATAAGAAATTGTGAAAAAAGTATAATAAATAGTAAAATTATTAGCATTTCTTAGCTAAAAACTTATGTTAAACAAAATTTTTACAAATTTTGATCATCAAACATTCAAAAATCATGAAAATAATAATTTTTTAGTTAAAAATTTTAAAAAATCTAATAAATTCACCATAAATTAGAAATTGATAACTTTTTTTCAAAAAATCAAATAAAAACCATAAAAATCAATGTGTATTAAATAAAATCAAAAATATTTATTGAAATTAAGAAATTCTCCGTCGAGAAAAATAATATTTTATTTTTTATTAATAATTTTAAAATAAAATAGGATAAAATTTTTTAATTTAATCTAAAAAAGCATAAAATAATTTTTTTGAAAAATTTTTCTAAAACAAAAAAATATTTAAATAACATATACATCATAATATTATAAAAAAATAAAATTAGAAAAATGCGTATAGGATATCTTTATTGTCCGGAAGAAATAATTCAGGACATTCATGGGCTTGCAGTTGTTCAGAAAGAAATATGCACTGCAGATAAGTACTTAGCAGATAGAATTAGATCTAACAATCATGAAGTTGAACTAATTGAATATTCTGAAAATTTTGTAAAAGAAATAAAAAAAGCAGATTATGATTTCATTTTTAATGGTGCAGATGGTATTGATGACATAGAAGAATATGACCAGTTATTTGAAAAATTAGATAAATTAGGCATTCCATTCAGTGGTTGCAATAGAAAAATACATTATTTGTTTACAGACAAGCCAAAAGCAAAGGAATTCTTTCAAAATTGCGGTGTTGAAACCCCTTCATATCATTTAATAGGCCAAAATATGAAAATTCCTGCTAATTTGAGCTATCCAATAATAATTAAACCTGCAGCAACAGACGCTTCTCTTGGTATTGATGAAGACTCAGTAGTTTATAACGAAGTAGAATTAAATAGGAAATTATCAGAAATTTTCAAAAAATTTGACAAGGTTTTTATAGAACAGTATATAGATGGGAGAGAGTTTTGTGTCCCTATTGTGTTCAATAAAGGAGAAGTTGAAACTTTTCCAATTTTAGAAATTGATTTTTCAGAACATTTTGAAAATAAACCTAAAATATTATCATATAAAGCAAAATGGAGCAGAAACACAAATGCTTTCAAAAATACTTATTCAAGAGTTAAAGATCTAGAGCCTGAGTTGGATAATAAGATAAAAGAAACAGCTAAATTGATATTTTCAAGGTTGAATAGTGCGGGTTATGCAACTATGGATATAAGGTATGCAGATAATACAGCTTATGTTTTGGAAATAAATCCTAATCCTTATTTAGCTATAGAATCTGATTTCATTAAATCTGCAAAACATTTAGGCTTAACTTCTAATGAGTTTATGGAAAAAATAATACAATTAAACAACCTTCTAACTATAAAATCTAAAAATCATTAGTCGGAATATAAGTTTTTCATATTAATCAACAAAAAAATAATTAGATTTTTTGAATGTTTGTGTTCGTTTTCTATCATATTATCGTATTAGTACTATAACATTAACAAGATATATTGTATATAGTCATTATAATTAATACTATTTGAGAAAATTATTAGTTTTGTATAATAATATAGTATTTAGATAAAGATACATTTTTAAGTATAAATTCTTAGAATTATTGTATGTTAAATAAAAGAAAGTTAGATCTAATCTCTAAAAAGTTAGGATATGAAATCTCTTCTTATTCTTTCCTTGGTGCTGGAGCCCATAATTTTAATTATTTATTGAATTCTAGGGAAAGAAAGTTTGTCTTACGTATAAGCAGTATTAATAAAAATCCATTAATAGAAGAATACAGAGTCTTAAAATTATTAGAAAATACAAATTTGGCGCCAAAAGTTTACATTTGTGATTTGAGTAAGAAAATAATTAATAAAAATTATTTAATAGAAGAGTATCTTGAAGGAAAACATCCCAAGAATGATGAAGAATTTATTAAAAATATGGGGAAATGGTATAAAATACTACACAACAATAAAACAAATAGAATACCTAAGTTTGCAAGAAAAAATAATTATTATTCATTAATTAAGGCATTAGGTGCACATGGATTAAAAGATTATAAAAAATCAATACATCATTTAGAAGGAAAAATAAGAATTAGAACTGAAGAAATTTATAATAAAATGATTACAATTATTAAAGAAAAAGATAAATTATTGCACAAAAGAAATAATTTTTCATTAATTCATGGAGATCCTTGGTCAGAAAACATTTTCTTGACAAAAACAGGAATAAAACTAGTAGACTGGGAATTTGCAGAGTATGACTTACCAGAATGGGATTTAATGCAATTCATAAGACATTATTGTTATAATGAAGAAAGAAAGAAAATATTCCTAAATTCATACAGATACAAAATAAACAGTTTAACCAAAGAAATATTTAATGTTATAGAATTAATAGAATCATTCTCAACATTAGCATGGTTTATTAATAGACTAAGATTAATAAAAGAAAATAAGATTCAGGAAAAACATTCTCATCATAATAAGAAAAAAGTTGAAAACAGAATAATAAAAGAACTAAAAAAAACAAGGCAGATTATAAAAAATAGTAACTTTTTTTAGGATATTTTATTAAATTAAACATTTTATATCACTAAGTATATATAAATAGCCACTATCAATACAAAAATATTTAAAAATAATGCTATATTCTAATTACTAATTTAAAAAAAGTATGGAATTGGGAGTTAAAACCTTTTATATTTGGATAACTTTTGGAATTTGACTTTGTTAACGATTACGTTATTAAAAAATAAAATTTATTTAATATGCCTATTTTATACTTAAACCAATTTTATTAATATTAACAGGATCTTTTGGACAACACAATAAGTTATATAAAGTTCAGTTTATTTTATTTTTTATGAAACAAATATCAGTTTTACCAGAACAGATTATTGGACTAAATGATTATCCACCATTACATAGTCCAAAAGCTTTAATTGAATACTTTGAGTATTTTAAAAATAAAGATTATAGTAAAATCGTTCCAATTCCATTAATCCCAATAGTCATAGTATTACTCTATTTTATCCAAGATCAAAGATTATCTTCTTACATAAGAGTTTTTGAAAAGTTTATTTCTACTCATCATGTTGAGTTTTTTCAAATGGATGGAAAGCATAGAGCTAGTGCTGCATATTTAGCTAAAAGAAATATTATAGGTATAATCATTGAAAATGATTCAGATATAACAAAAGCTAGGACACTAAAAGATTCTGGAAAATTTGGTATAGACAATACATTTGAAGCTACAATTAATGGTCTTAAAGAACATTTTTTAAAACATCCAAAAAAATTCTGGACTGTTGCAGAAAAAACTGAAGCAATGATAGAAAATGGAGATATACTGGGGTATATGATTGATTATTTAAGATCAAAGTAAGGTATTTAAATGAATATTAAGCTATAAGATAATGATTAAAAAAAATCAGGTTGAAAATATTTGTAAAAAATTAAATACAAAACTAATTGCTTATAAATTTCTGGCTAAAGGAAATCATAATATAAATTATGTATTAGAAACAGATAAAGAAAAATTTGTATTAAGAATTGAGAATAATAAACAATTCAAAAATCTAAAAAAAGAATACAAATTACTAAAATCATTAAGTCTTGGTTTAGCTCCAAAGGTTTTCTTATTTGATAGTTCTCGCAAGATAATTGAAATGGATTATTTAATTGAAGAATTTATAGAAGGAATTCATCCACCAAACAAACCAACAGATAATTTTGTAATTACTATGGCTAAATGGTTTAAAGAACTTCATAAGAATAAAAGAAAAACCAAACCTTATTCTGTAAAATCTGCAGTAAAACCTTACTACAATAATTACTTAAAATATAAACAGTACATTAATAATATTACTTTAAGTAAAAAACTAGAAATGTGCATCAATAAGGGGTTAAAGATTTGTATAGAAAATAATAAAATTTTCTCTGATAGAAAATTATGTTCTTTATTGCACAATGATTCTTCAAGAGAAAATATTTTTTATAAAAAAGATAAAGTAAAGTTAATAGACTGGGAGTTTGCAGGCTATGGGATGCCAGAAAGGGAAATAGTATATTTTATAGATTCTTATATATTATCCAGAAAGCAAATAAAATTATTTTTAAAATCTTATGGTTATCCAAACACTTCCGTAAGTAGGAAAAAATTGTATATTTTTTATTTGATTCTTTTATTTAGTTCTATAGGTTATTCTTTATGGAGCTTAGGATTGACTAAGAAGATAAAAGAAAAGAATAATAGGTTATTAAAGGATATAAATTTATTAGAAAAATTATTGTCTGGGCAGATGTTTTAATATTTCTTTAATAGTCTGGTCTGGTGTTTTTCCAAGAGTATCAATTTTAATGTCGCAATCAATTCTGGAAACTGCATTATAAACTGCTCTTGTCGCATCTTCGCCAAGACTTATTTTTCTATGTTTATCCCTTTCTATACAAATGTCTACTGGCGCCTTTAAGTCAAAAATATAAACATCATAAGGTTTTAATCTATTAATTAAATCAACAATCTGTTCTTTATGATAAAAACAGCCATCAGTCGTAACTGGTTTGTCTTCTTTTAAAAATTTCAAAGCAACAGGCAATAAAACTGTATTTGCATGAATAAAGTTCCTTACATCAATCAAACCATTTTTATCTCGTTTCTTAATTATCCTGTTTTTATCTACAATCTTATCCATAGAAATATAATTACCTTTTAAAATTTTAGTAAGTTTTTTTGATAAAGTAGACTTGCCTATTCCTAAAGGACCACGAATAATAACAAAATAACCCATAGACTTCAATTTGTTAACAGATTAATAAACTTTTTTATTGATACAAAACCACGCATTCCACAATAGTTTCTAAATAATGTATTAAAAAATTCACTTTGATAATAAATATTCCCAGACAGGAATAATCTTTATTTTTTTCTTATCCATTATAATATCTTCTTTTTGGTCTAATGTTAATATTATTCCTTCTTTTAATCTAAACTTAGTCATTGCTTCTAATAAACCTTCTATTTCTCTTTTTTTATTATCTTCATTTAATTCATAGCATGATTGAAACACTTCAGTTATTTTTGTCCCATTTTTTATTACAAAATCACATTCTCTTTTATCAGAATAATAATAGATTTCTTTTCTTCTTCTTCTTAATTCTATAAATATTAAATTTTCTAATAATCTGCCAATATCCTTTGATATCCTAAACCCTAGATTTATTGCTAAAGCGGTATCAATAATATAAAGTTTTTTGCTTGAATATGTTTGTTTCTTTAATGAAAAATAAAATTTATTTATTAAAAATATAAGATAACTATTTTCAAAAAAGTCAAAATAATCTTTTACTGTTGTTGAGCTCCCTAATTGTAAGGTTTTTTTTATGGAATTAAAACTTATATCATTAGAAATATTATTTGCAGCTATGTAAACCAATTCCTTTAATGCTTTTTCATTTGTAAGTTTATATCTTACTATTATATCTCTATAAAGAATATTTTCATATAATGTTTTTAAATATTCAGTGTTTTTAGTTTTTAAATATTCTGGAAAACCCCCAGTTATTAGATATTCTTCAAAATATTTTTTTAATTTTATCTTTCCTGCTGTTAAGTAAAAATCATTGTTTTCAAATTTTATGTTTTTAAAATCTAAAAATTCTTTAAAGGAAAATGGATAAAGAGTTATTGCCAGATATCTTCCAGTCAAATGTGTTCCTAATTCCCTGCTTAGCATTGATGCATTTGATCCTGTAATAAATACTTTTTTTCCTTCATCGTGAATTCTTCTTACAAATCTTTCCCAACCGCTGATATTTTGCATTTCATCAAAATAATAATATTTTTTCTCGCCATAAACTTCAAGAAAAATTTCATCTAGCATTTGAAAATCTTCTAACTTAAATTCAACTAATCTTTCATCATCAAAATTTAAATAATATCCAGGATATTTCTGTTTTATTTGATATAATAAAGTTGATTTGCCAGTTCTTCTTATTCCAGATATTATTATTATGAATGGTGTCTTTATGTAAGAGTCCAGATTTTTGGAAATTTCTCTATCTATAAGAATTTCTTTGTATTGCAATGTTTGTTGGCTAATTACTATCTCCTTAAGGCGTACTTTTTCCATATTATATAAAAGAGGCACATGTTTATAAACATTTCCATTAAGAATAGTAATTTATTATATAAAATCTCCATTACCAATAGTAATTTTTATAATATAATCTCCATTACTAATAGAAACTTAAAAATTAAGTAAATTCAAATATCTTTCTTTGTTTATTAATATTATTTAATAAAATACTCTTTTTCAATAAATTATCAACATTATATCCAAATTTTCTTAAAATTAAATTTTTCCCAAATTCTAACATGATTTTTTTATCATTAAAATAAAATATTTGTGAACTTATAGTTTTCCTTACAGCCTGCCTTACAACAAAAACTCCTAAAGGGGCACTATATTCTGAAGTTACAAACCTTAATAATAATGCAGAAGCTTGTATTTTATTATCTCTTAGATATTCTAGTAAACTTAACCTTGCAGCATAATATCCGCCAACAGTGTTATCTGCATATGTTTTTCTTCCATAATAATTCTCATAATCAGTCATAGTATAAATCTCATGATCTATATTCGGTAGTTGGTCAGGCATTGAACTTTCAAATAATTCATAGCTCCAAGCATCAGGAAATAAAAATATTAGATAATAATTTCCAAAATAATTACCAAATAAAATCCTGTAATTGCTAATTGTATTATAATTTTTTATTTCTTTTATTAAATTTTTACCTAAAATATCATCAGTTGCAGTTATAGACCATCGAGTCGGAACAAGTTTACGATTATACTTAAGCCCAGTAATTCCAATACTTAGAATTTGACTTAATTTATATTCCGGAATTCCAATTTTATTAAGATCAATAATAGCCTCAGCCGATTTCAAATCAGTATCATAATAAACTTTCTCAATTTTCTGATTAACCTTTATATTTTCAGTTGCTTCTATTTTCTTAGCTTCTCCTCCAGGACCAAATGGTAAATGAATATTATCTAAATTTATTTTAGCTTTTAACTTTTTTTCAAGTTCAACCTCAATTGTGCTTGGTTTAAAGCTCATTGCTATTTCTTGTGCCAAATCTAAAAATTTATTGCTGTTTCTAACTTCGAAAATAGAAAAATTTTTTCTTGCATTAATTAAATTGGCTCTTAATTCAATAATTTTATTTATATTGTAATTATTATTGTACCAATGATATGGGTCATCATATTTCCATGCTTCCTCTTTGTTTTCCAAGGGGCTTAATATTCCCACATTTGCTTTATTTAAATCTGCAAATTTGCTACCTACAAAAACAGTTGGAGGAGTATTCCCAGTATATTCTTTGTCTACTAAGTTTAAAGCTTTTATCTTAATATCCTGAATCCACGGGCTTCTAATCTTTAACATAAGTATAGGAATATTTTGAAGTTTATATATTTTTCAAGGAAAATATTGTAAATTTTAACAAATTTATATGTCATTATTTAAACTATATTATATATTATTAATTTCCCAATTGGAATATTTATTCAAGAATTTAAATCAATTATTATAAACTATTTAAAACATATAATTCCAAAGGAAGCGAAGCCCTCTAAAGAACATATAGTAAATCTTTAAAAAGCAAAAAAATAAAATTTCTTTATGGTCTCAGGAGTATTAGTAATTGCATTGTTTAACATTTTAATGGGAATATTAATTTTGGCATTTCCAAACTTTCTAAGATTTATTGTTGGTGCTTATTTTTTGATATCAGGAATTCTTATGTTAATATTTAATGTGTAAAAATTGTATTAATCTGGAAATATTTTCAAGTCACACTTTTAAAGTCTAAATTAAATAAAGTTTAAATGATTAAATATTATTTAGACACTTCAATATTATTAGATTTTTATGAAAAAAGAGGAATAAATAGTGAGATTGCTCTAGTTTTAATAAATAAAATAATAAAATCAGATATACTAGTTATTTATTCAGATCTTCACATTCTTGAATTAAAAAAATTAGGCTATAATAGAGAAGAAATTAAATGTATAATAAATATTGCTGAAAATAATAAAATTGTTCACATAAATAAAGCACAAGCAGAAGAAGGAAGAAGAATGCAAAAATATATAAAAATATCTTATAGAGACATTTTACATGCCTTAATTGCTAGAGATAATGAAGCAATACTTATTTATACAGATAAACATTTTGAAAAACTAAAATATCTAATAGAAATTAAAAAGTCTCAAGAATTAATCTAATCAATACCAAATTTTTTAGCTAATTCCTTTGTTGCTTTTTCTCCAGCCTCGTGCAATTCTTTATCAGAAGTTGTTCTTTTCGAAGCACCATAATATTTCATCAGAAGTTGTTCTTTTCTTAAAGCTTTTAATTTGTCTCTTATTGCTTCTCTTATAAAATCGGTTCTTGTCCCATAACCAAATTCAGTTAAAGATGAATCTATCTTATTCAACAAATCTAAATCAACTTTAATGCTCAATGTTTCCATGGTAATATTATGTAATACTATGTAATATATAAATCTTGCTGAATTGATGCGGCATATGGTGAAGATTAAAGAGAATCGCTAGTAAATTTCATTATAACATGTTTGTTTGAGATATATTAAAAATTTTGAGAAATTTTAAATTATATGATTTTATGCATAGAATCATCCCAATATCTTTTATCTTCTTCAACATCAAATATATTTTTTAATCTCATGTATTCGGGTTCATAAATTTGGATAATCTTATACTTTCCAGAAGTTGTTTGGGTTTCAGCATGAATTGTTTGTTCTATAATGTGGACTTTTCCCCAGTGCAACCATTTTCCATTAATATTATGAGCTAAAAAGACACGCACAGGAGCGGGATGATAAATCCGTATATTTGATTTATTGCAGAACTCAAATACTCTTCCTTCAAAATCTTCAGCTTTTATGGGCTTATTTAAATGTGATTCTAAATTCAGCTCTTTTGGAAATCCTTGTGCAGTTGTTATTTGTAAAGTATCATTGAACTCAATATAGCTACCCATTATTTTTCTATTATCATAATATTATTTAAAGATATAGGAAATGGAACCAATATTTCTGGACAAATAAAATTATTATTATAATCTTTTAGTGGTATTGTTGATTTATACCATGCCTCTCTCAAATGAGGTTTTGAATCTCTGTTTTTTCTTTCTCTCCATTCTTCAGGAGACATGCAATAATTTTTTGGGCTATGAAAACTATGATCCCTTACTAAAATTGGCTGTTCTTTATCATCTTTAATAGAGATTTCCAATAAATAATCCCCTCCTGAAAATTCTTCCATTAATAATTCAAATAAGCCATACTCTTTCCAATTTTTTGGATTTTTCTCAAAGAAACAGCAAGTATTCAAACGGGAAACAGGAAATGAAAATTGGGTTACATATTTTAACCACTCAGCTTCTTTTATGTTTGAATTAAATGGTGATGTTGGCATAAATAATCCTCTTTTTATCATACCTAAATATTTTTTTTCCCTTGTATAATGATAAATTATAACTTTATCCATTTTTCATTTTTATATATTAATTATTATCAAAAGAAATTTAAGGCTTTCCAGAGCCGCGATATAAAATTTTTGAAAATTTTACATAACTTTAATTTAAATTGAAGTCAAAATAGTATTTATATAGTAATATTATTAACTAAATTTATGACAGAAGAGAAATTTTTATTATTAAACTTGGAAGATAATAAATCAAAGGAATTAGCACAAGTAATGTCTTCAGATACTGCAAGGAAAATTCTAAATTTTTTAGCAAACAAACCATTATCAGAAACAGAAATAGCAGAAAAATTAAGTTTGCCTTTACCAACAGTGCATTATAATATAAAACAATTATTAAATTCTGGAATAATAGAAATAAAAGATTTCTTATGGAGCGAAAAAGGAAAGAAAATACAACTATATCAATTGGCAAATAAAATCATAATAATCTCTCCTAAAAATTCCAATCCTTCATTTATGGAAAAGTTAAAGGATATAATTCCTGTTGCATTATCAGGTTTTTTAATTTCAGCAGGTATTTACATTTATCAATTGTTTAATAAAAAATTTTATGGTTATAGTGCTGAAAGGCTTATTTCTGGCGCTTCAAATTCAATTATGCAAAAAACTTCAGAATCAAATATTTCTCAAGTTGGGCAGACGACACAATTAGTAATGCCTTCAAATTACGTTTCAGAATCTACTCAACAAATCTCTTCAGAAATTCCTGATATTAGCCAATTTGCACAAACATCACAATTTATAATTCCAAATTATGCATTATGGTTCTTTTTAGGAACACTAACAATTTTAGTCTTATATATTATATTTATCTACTGGAGGACAAGAAAATGGAAAAAATAATTAAAAGTTTATTAATATTATTTTTATTAGTAATGCCTTTTACATTTTCATCTGAGATTGCTTATCCTACAAATTCATATAATCAGAATAATCAGTATTACACTGTTACATTTGATGGAGAAGGAGAAGCTTCTGTAATTGGAAAATTAAATTTCTATAATTTTGGAAAAAATCAAATTAATAATATAAGATTAGAAATTCCCGGAAATAATATTAGAATAATAAATATAGTCCAAGAATATTATGGTTATAATGCTATATGTGCACACCAGGGCTATGAAGAATGTTTTGAGTATTCAAGACAAAGAGATTATACTCCAAAATATTCAATAATAAATTACAAAAAAGAAATTACATCAAATGCAGTTTTGCTTGATTTACAATTATATACTAAAATTAATTCTCAAGAATCTGCAAGTATAATAATTTACTATAAATCTGAAGACTATGCAGAGAAGTCAGGAAATATATTTAATTATGATTTTGAAACTATAAAGACTAAATTTGATGTTAACTTTGTCCAAGTTGGAATAAATGTAAATAATGAATTATACTTAAAAGAAGGAAAATCCAAAACAGTTTATCAGGATAATAGTTTTACTGAAACATTGGCAAAAGGAGCTTTATCTGCCTCTGATTATTCTACAGTTTATAGATCTTCAGGTTCAATAGGTTATGGTTCATATGTAAAATCTACAAGTACATTAGACCCATATGAAAGTTTTAAAGTTAAAGGAAAATATTCAGAATCGTGGCTTTCATTAAATCTTAGTAAAGTATTTATTATTTCATTAATAACATTAGTAGTTTTATTTTTATTAAGTTTAATATCAATAAAATTATTTAAAATTATAAAAAAACAGAACAAGTTGATATTAGTAATTGTTACAGGCCTAATAATACCATTTATATTAAGTATATTATGGACATTTTCAATTTTTATTATAGGTAAAATTGGCAGATTGTATTATTTCAGAAATTCAGAAATATTTATACTTTTAATAATATTAATCTTGGGACTTTTATCATTAATTGGATTGGTTGGACCAGCAATTTATTTTGCAACAAAATATAAACCAATTTATAGTCTTTGGTATTTGGTTTCATTTATTAGCTTCGCTTTTATTTGTGGCCTAATTTTTATATTATTATTGAATCTTATTTTTTATCCAAAAATTTATTAAAAAGCCATTATAGTAAATATAAAAATTAAAAAATACATTTCTAATAAAAATAAAAGAAATAAAATATTACAAACAATTAAATAGTAAAAAGATTATAAATTTTTTAATGGATTATATTAGTAAAAGGATTGACAAAATAGAAAATTTAGTTAGATCTATTCTGGAAATAATATCACTAATAAATCAGCATAATACTGAAGAAATAAATAAAAAAACGCTATCTATTCAATCAAATATAAATGAGGTTTATATAGATTATAAAAAACTAATTTCTACAATACAGAAAATAAGACCAACAATTAATGCATATCAGAATAAAATCGTCAGAACTTTTTTAGAAAGAGTTTATGAATATAATAAAATGCTCGATAAGCTACAAATAGATATAGATAATATTCAAGAAATTTGCAAAAGAGATTCAAAATTTATTACACTATTGGAAAAATGTAAAAATTTAAAGCAGGTAGTAAAAGAGATTAGAGAACTAACAACAGAATGTTCAAATATAAAAGAGATTAAATCAAGAGGGGATTTAGATGAATATGACAATATGGCTCTAATGTTATCTCACGATAAATTTCAAATGGTATTGTATAACAGAAACAATTTTTACAAAGAAGTTGAAGATTTTGATAAATTATTGCATATGATGTATGAAGGTCCGGAAGAATTGAGAGAAGTAATAAGAAAAGAATATAAAATAAAACAGGAACAAGTAAAAGGAAAATATCTCTTTTCAGATGGCCAAAGTTTCTTTTGGGGAGAAGAAGATTTGGGATATCTTGGTTATAGGATGGCCGAAACTGTAATAATTGGGTATTGTGAATTTAAGTGCAAACATGATAAAGAAACATATTTGGGAGCTTGGGAGATATTTAGAATCGCAGCAAAAAAAGGATATGGGCCATTAATGTTTGAAATAGCTTGTTCTTTTGTATCTCAAGATAAAAGCCCAGTAATAATAGATAGAGATGAAGTTTCAAAAGGAGCTAGAAAAATTTTAGAATATTTTGATACAAACAGAACAGACATGATAAAATATCCAGGTTCATTAATAAAATATCCAGAACTAATAGGTTTTACAAGAGAAGAAGTTATAGAATTATTTGGGTCAGGACCGCTTGGTTCAGTATTTGATGGCTATGGTTATCCAAAAGGAATACCAAGAGAGAAATTAATAAAATTATGTAAAAAAGATTTGCATAAACATTTTGGTGGTTCAAAAAGCTATTTGGAAAGAGAAGGAAATAAAAACACAAATCAAGTTTTAGGAGGATTGGCAAGCCTAGATAAAGCGTATTATTACGACAGACAAAAAGAATTCATGATATCATTGATTCAAAAAGGAAAACAAGATATTCGGTATAAATCAGATTTATTAAAATACGGCCATGCATTTTTTAAATCCTTTAGACCAAATCAACAAGGTAGTTAATAAAATAATAAATAATTGATTTTTTTGTATTTAGATAAATTTATATCTTCATTTCAATATAAAATTACATGGAACATTTTCCTCTTGCAGAAAGATTACATACAGATGTTTTAGAAGAAAAATATGGACAAATAAAAAGTAAAGTTATTAGACACGATTTTAATATTAGGGAAGCGCACTTAATAGATACAAATGGAATTTCAAGAACATATGCAATAACATTATTAAATGAAATTAAAAATAAAGAAATTAAAGCAATAAATGAAAAAATAAAATTTGGAAAACCAATAGGCAAAGCTTTCAGAGAATATGAATATGCAATAAGAAAAAATGTTCTTGATGTTTTTATTATAAAATTGCCAATATGGCTAAAACAAGATTTTGACACAAAAGAAAATTATGCAAAAGCAAGATTATCTGAATTTTACGCTAAGAAGAGAAACTATGAACCAATAATTTATGGCGTTGTAATTGAAATTTATTCACCTGACTTTAGGTCTGCAAAAATAAATAATGTAGATAAATCTCAAATAAGTACATTAACAGAATGTTTGGAAAAACAAGGATTTACTAAACAAGAGATATGGAGAAGAATTGGTGATGATAATAATTATGAAAATTTTAAATTAAGATACAATAAAGCTAAAAAAGAATCAAAAAAAAGAATAAATAAAATTAAAGAAGAAATAAAAAATTTATTAAAAAGATAAAGAAATATACAAGAGATATTTTGAAATAATATAAAAAAATCAGATTAAATAATTATTTAAATTTAACAGCTTTCTCAAACAAAGTAGGAAATCTTCCAGAAGGATCATATTTTTTCTTTAAATTATCATATTCTTTTCCATTATACAATTTATCAAATTCTTTTTTAGAAAGAAAAGTAGAAGAATATAACATTTTCAATCCTTTCAATGAAAAACATTTTCTATCCATAATTTTAGTATAATAATATT
>JAGWAD010000015.1 GCA_018302105.1 Candidatus Woesearchaeota archaeon | reverse complement strand
TAAAACAGTAATTGATTCTACTCCTAAACTTGCTGCTATGTTTGCAGGTATTTGCATTGTAAATGGCTGGTTAGCTACAATATCCCCTATAGTTGAAGATCTTTTACTTCCACCTGAAAATGAAGAAGGTGAACCTGTAAGATCTGGATCTACAGTTATTGTCAATGTTGCTGTATTTATATTTGATGAATTATCTGTTGCAGTACAAGTAACTGTTTTAGTTTCTGCTACAGTTGGAGTGTATATATTTGAACATGATGTCCCACCAGCTTCACATATGGTTGTTCCATCACTAGAAGTTATAGCAATTGTACTTGGATTATCATCTGCATATGAACAAGAGATTATTGTATTTGTCAATCTCCTAAAAGAAGTTCCTTCTGATGAAGATAATTGTAAATCTGGTTTAAATGTATCTGCTAATATTGAATAATTGCTAAATCCATAGACATTAACCATTACTGGACTATTTGCCAACCTGCTGCATATTGCTGAAGGACAAGCAACACCATCTCTGTATAATATATATCTATTATAATTTGCAAAAGTATGCTGGAAAAATGTAAAATTTATTGTTTTATTTAAATTCGGATGTTTTGTTGAATTTACAAAAACGCTGTTATTTACAATCACAATACTATTAAATAAATTTGGACTTAAATCTCCTATAATTGTTAAATTTGTCTGATTCCATATTAAACTTGCAAAAGCATTTTCATAAATTAATACACTTTTTAAAGAAACACCTGTTGTATTGATGTCTATAGTATTATTACCAAAGGAATTATTAATTAATGTTAATTGTGTTTCATTCCCAAATTGTATTCCTACTGTTGAATTTCTTATTATATTATCTCTTAATGTAAAATTGCTTCCTGTAAATGCTGCAGAACCTAGATCCCTTAGAAATGAAAAATCAAATCCAAATGTTGCATTAAAAATATTATTATTGACTATAGAAATACCTTTTTGAGCCCCATAAATTTGAGAGGTTCTACCTGATAATTCTATACCCCTTATAACATCTGTTATTGTGTTATTTTCTATAGTAATATTTTCTACATCTGCCATAATTATACTTGTACCAATATTTTTAAATATATTATTTTTAATAAATATAGTTTTATTGATAGATACTGATTGTCCGCTTTGCAAATCTGTATTAAAATCAATACCAAGAGAGATAGTACTTGAGGTAATATTTGATATTGTATTTCCTTCTATACTTATGTTACTCTGGGAAAGTCCTGAATTGTATATAAAAGCAATGGCTTCAGGTCCATTAGCACCAGTACAACTCCCACAAGAAAGATTGTAGATAAAATTATTCTTGATAAGTCCATTTTCAACTTTTTCCAAGATTATTCCAATAGAAGATATATCTATTATACTAACTAAGTTTCTTATTGTATTATTTTCTATTGTAAAATTATTCAGGGTACTAGATCCAGGACCTCTTGCACTTCTAATTCCTATTGCAGTACCTTCAATAATACAATTTTTTATGGTTATGTTATTATTTGGTCCAGAAATAAAACCTATTCCTATGTGACCAATATAGCCTGTAGAACTTGAATCTGTACCACTACCAGTATAGTTTCCGCTTATTTTATTTCCTGCACAATCAAGGGAAATATGTTCTGCTTCAATAGTCAATACAGTTAGATTATTACAATTTGTTAAAGTATCTGAAGAAGTTAATGTCCTGGTTGCATTTAATCTCTCTCCACAAACACAGGCTATATTATTCCCACATTTGCCATCAATTCCAGCATTTACATATAGAACTGAAGATAATAACACAATAAAGATGATATAGACTATTTTAATCTGCCTCATTTTAAATAATTTAAAATTATATTCTTTATAACTATTTTGGTTTTGTACTTTGTTTTGTCTTCTATTAGTAATTACTTTAGTTGGAATCTATCATGTTGGTAAAGAGTAATTTTATAATCTTTTGTAATACTTAATATAATTAAAATGAAAAATTTAATAAAAACATTTTTTGTTAACACATTTTTAGCTTATATTGTAAGTTGTGGCGAAGACAAAGCTAAAAATAGAATAGAAGACATTAATATAGATTGTTCTACAACAGAAACTCCTTTTAATATTAAAAATTTAGCTATGTATACTTCCTGGGAAGATGTTACTGATAATTTAGGGTTGTATGGAATAACTGCTGAAACTGGATCATTTGGAGATTTTAATGATGATGGATTTTCTGACTTGTTTATAGCTCCTTCCAAAAAATACCCGGAAATATATATTAATACCTGCGGAACAGGATTTATTCCAATTAATCTTAAAGAAAGAACTAAAATTTCAGAAAATTTGGATTATGAAACATTTAAAAATGCAGCCACTTATATTGCTGATTTAGATAATGATGGATCTTTGGATGTACTTTTTGGAATGTCCGGGTTGAGGCATGGGGTAAGAATATTATATGGTGAAAGAGGACTTAAATTTACTGAAAAGGTTTTGCCGATGGAGGCAACTTCATCACAAATAGGAAGTGTTGGTACAATTGATTTAGACAGAAATGAATATTTAGATTTGTATATTGCACGTTCTCCAAACTTACAGGGAGATATAAAAAATGAAAATCTGTTTTTTATAAATCAGGGCGACCGTAATTTTGTAGATGTAACATCAAGAATGCCTGATACTTTAAGATATGCAGGTTCATTTATTACATTTACTTATGCATTTATTGGCTGGCAAATTTTAAATGGCATTCCAGAATACAAGCCGCGTTTGTATATAGGAAATGATTTTGATCCTGATTTTCTTTTTTCTCATAAAGGCGGATTTTCTTTTGATCAAATTGAATCTAATACAATTAGAGAGTTAACTTCTACAATGGGCTTAGATTATTCTTATGTTGGTGATGATGTAGTAATGGCACTAACACAGACTTTTCAAACTGCCATGATCCGAATAGAACCAAATGGAGTAGTAGATATATCAAATAGACTAAAGGCTCCAACAGGACATGTTGGTTGGGATATAAGATTTGGCAATTTTGATAATGGACTTGATGAAAGTTTGATAATAGCAAATGCATATCTGGTAGATGATTCAAACAATCCAGAATTTGGATTAAAAGATACTTTATTTTATATACAAAATAATCATGGCTGGTTTAGAAACAAAAGTGATACTGCTGGCTCATTATTTGACAGTACTGATATTGCGAATAGATATTTATTGCCTTATGGTGATTTTAATAATGATGGAAACCTTGATTTATTGGTTACAAGCTATGATATTCAAAATCCTGAGAAGGAAATTAGTCATGAACCTTTATATGATACTACAACACGACTATTAATGAATAAGGGAAATTCAAATAACTGGATTGGATTTAAATTTAAGAATAGCAAATACTTAGGTTCATTGCTAAGATTAAGATCTGGAGACAGGGAAGCTATAAAAGAAATAAAAATGTTTACAGGGCTTGGTGCAAACAATTATGGCTTTGCACATTTAGGACTTGGACAAAAAAGTGCTATAGATAAATTAGAATTATTCATGCGTAACGGAAAGATAAAAGACTTAACACGAAACATAGAAATAAATCACTATAATTGGCTTGAATAATCATAATTTTAATACAACATCTTTATTTCTTCTTGCTTATAGATTTTAAAAACTTTATAAGTTTATCTATTTGTTACCACCCCATGATTACTAAAAAAGCGAAAGATTTATAAATAATAAAGTTAACTAAAATTTGAGGTTTTTATGCAAGAAAATTTGAATTATCAAGACTCAGAATACAAGATGCCTGAGTTACCAAAAGAAGTTAAAGAAAAGTTAGATGCTATGAAATCTAAATTAGATAAATTCTCCAAAGAGATTGTTAAAGAAAATAAAGAAATAATGGCTGTTGGATTATTACCACCATCAAAATTACCACAAGACCAAAAATTAAGCAATGAAGAAGCTGAAAAATTAAAGAACAGAATTAATATTTTGATAATAGCAGATTTAGAAGAAAAAAAAGACTGGTATGAACTTAGAGATAAGATAATTAAAAATGTTAATAAAAAGGCAGAAGAAATTGACAACAATATTGTTGCTACTGTAATGGATTTCTATGAAATAAGAGAAAATTGTTACGATGCCAAGTATGAATTATTAGAAATGATTGCTGCTGGAGCTGCACTTTATGATCCTAAAGATTTTTTAGCGGCTATTAAAATTTCTGAAGTACATAAAACAATGGTTCTAAAGAAATTTGATAAATATATTGTGAGTTATGTTGGCGCTGGCAGTTTATTTAAAGGAGATGCTAAAAGTAATGATATTGACACTTATATTGTAATCGATGATACAGATGTTAAGAAGATGACTAGAGCTGAACTTAAAGATCGACTTATGGCTATTATACGAGAAATGGGATATACTGCTTCACAGATGACTGGAGTAAAGAAAGCTTTTCATATCCAAACTTATATTCTAACAGATTTCTGGGATGCTTTGAAAGATGCTAATCCTGTAATTTATACTTTCTTAAGAGATGGTGTTCCACTTTATGACAGAGGCGTATTCATGCCTTGGAAGTTATTATTAAAAATGGGAAGAATACGTCCAAGCCCAGAAGCTATTGATTTCCAGATGGATATGGGTGAAAGATTAATCCAGAGAACAAAAGGAAAAATGATAGGTATAATGGGAGAAGATTTGTATTATGCAATATTAAATCCTGCACAAGCTGCTTTAATGCTATATGGAATTGCACCTCCAACACCTAAGGAAACAATACAATTAATGGATGAAATATTTGTTAAAAAAGAAAAAATATTGGAAAGAAAATATGTTGATATTCTTGAAAAAATAAGAAAATATTACAAAGATATAGAACATGGAACTTTAAAAGAAGTAAAGGGAAAAGACATAGACGAATTATTAGGAGATGCTGAAGATTATATTAAAAGAGTAAAAAAATTATTTGAACAAATACAAAACAGAAGAGATAAAGAAAGCATAAATGAGATGTATGAAAATTCTCTAGGTGTTGTAGAAGATGCTTTGAAAGTAAATAATATTAAAGTTGAGAAAAGGACTAGTGTGCCAAATTTATTTAATAAACATTTAGTGCATGATAAAAAAATATTTAGTGATTTCCATATGAATACTTTGAAAACAATTATTGATACAAAAAATGGGATGAAAACTTCTAAATTAAACTCTTCTGAACTTGAAAAGATAAGAAAAGAAGCAAGAGGTTTTATTAAATCTATATTAGAATATGTGCAAAGAAAAAGAGGATATGAATTTGAAAGAGCAAAATTAAGATTCAAATATGGCGACAGATATGGAGAAGCTATAATTTTAGATGAAGTTGTATATATTATAAAAGATATTGATGCTAAAGATAAAGAAATACAAAAAGCTGATGTAAATAAAGATGGAAGCTTTGGCAAATTAGATAAAAGTTCTTTAGAAGAATTAGAAAAACATTTAATGAAAGTTAATATGCCTGGAAAAGTCTTTATTAAAGAAAGATTATTTGAAAGTTTAAAAAAATTATTTGGCAGCGATATTGAAATTCTTGTTAATTATTAAATATGAGGTCTAAAATTGTATTAGATGGTTGGGAATTATTTCAAAATAAATCAGAAGTATATAGATTTCTAAAGTTATTGCCCAAATATTTGCAATTAAAACTAGATGAAAAAACAAATATAGGTGATAGAACTGCAGTGCTATGTTCTAATAATGATAATGGCAGAAGATTTCCATGGTACAGATTTTTTCAAAGTTATGGAAAAGATTATCATCGCTGGTCTGGAGGTTTTTGGGCAAATTATTTCAAAGATGTAAAAAATAGCAAATTAATTAAAAATGCAAAATCAAAAGATTTAGAAAAAGTAATTCAAGATCCTGAATTTAGTGATATAATCTTAGTAGGGCATGCAAATTACCATTCATGGCTTGCTTCAGATCAGCTTGTGGATTGGTATGATCTTGGAAAAATGTTAAAAGATCATTTAAAAAATGGATTTTTTATAAACACGGGATGCGGCATTATAGAAAGAACTCAAATTCCATTGGGTTATTTTGTAGTAAATGATCTAGGTAATTTATATGGAAGGAAGGATAGGACAATATTTGGATGGGAAATAACTAATAATCAAACATTAGAACAATTAGATTCTGATGTAAATGCAGAAATACAGGTGATATAAAAAATGAAAGATAAAATTGAAAATATTTGGGAAGAAATTAAGTATTATGTATATTTATATTATTTATTAATCTGGACTAATTGAAATTCACAATAATATTAATTTCAATAGAAAGATAAAAATTTTAAACCTTACCCTCTACTTTAAATATAAAAATTGTAGTGGGTAAGTAATCTTTTGGGTCACAAATTGAACTATAAAAAAAGATTCCAGTAAGTTTTTGTTAGTTCATCAGAGTTGAATTCTATTAAATTTTTATAATATTCTTTTTTCAGTTCGTTCGGTTTTGAGCTGTCTGCAATTCTTAACGCTTTCAAATACTCGGATCTTATTTTATTGTGTATTATTAAGGGTGGATAATTATTCTTCAATAGGATATAATTTAATATCATTCTTCCTGTTCTTCCATTTCCATCCATAAATGGGTGTATTTTCTCAAATTTATGATGAAAACCTGTAGCTAAAACTAAAGGGTGTAATATTTTGTTGTTTGCGCTAAGCCATTTTAATAATAATTCCATGTCTGCCTTTACATATGGTGCAGGTGTTGCTTTGAAATTTGCTTTTATTACTCTAACATCTTGGGTTCTATATCCTTTTCTTGCGTCTATTTTTTCCATTAATTTGGAATGAATATTAACTATGAATTCATGAGTGATATCTTCTTTAATATTAAGCAGGCCTAAGAATGCTTTTTCTGTATTTTGTAAATCATAGATTTCTCTTAATGTTTTTCCTTTTGGTGTTCTTCCATCTTGGAGTAAATTTCTTGCTTCATTTAGATTTATTGTATTTCCTTCTATTGATGCTGTATTGAAGGCAAATTCTATAATAAAATTCTTCATGATCTCTTGTTTGGTTAACTCTTGATTATTGTGGAATACTGAATTATAATGCAATTTACAAGCTTCTATTTCATACAATTTTTCTCCTAAAAATTCATCCTTTTTTAGTTTTAAAGTTTTTACTTTTTCTAAATAATGATTGGATTCTAAGAAATTATTTATTGTCTTATAGGCTTTTCTTATTTGTTCAGAATATTTTGGCAGGTTTGCAAGATTATATTTGACTTCTTTTAATGAGCTTCCCAAATATGCAATGTCTTTTGCTAGAACCTTTCCTTGTTTTCTTTGGGATGCTCTGAGATAATAATATTCTTTATTACCTATTGTTTTTTTGTAGATATAGACCATAATATTATTATGATTCACTAATATATAAATTTACCCTCTACTTTAAATATAAAAATTGTAGTGGGTAAGTAATCTTTTGGGCACAAAAATTCTATTTCTATAAAAAGTGTTTTTTATTATAAGGATTTTATTAAATAACCATTAAATTCTTAACAGAAATATTATTCAATAAATCAGGATTATTTTCTTTAACAAATAGTAATTCTATGGCTAAAATATTTTCATCTTTGTCAAAATCAACTATAGTATTTTTGTCTATCTTTTTGTTATGGTGGAATTCCCCTTTTCTTATTGTTAAATATAAAGCACCAGCTTCTGAGTCATATCTTATTTCCATTTTTATATCCAATAGACAGTTATTGCTTTATATACCTTTTTCTCCTTAATATCAAAAATTTTCGAAAATATTACAAATTCTTAATCAAATTTTTTATAATTTTAGTAATTTCTTTTAATTTTTCTTTAGAATCTGCTTCTATTGTCAATCTCAATAAATCTTCTGTGTTGCTTTTTCTTATGTTAAACCAAAAATCTTTAAAATATAATGAAATCCCATCTATTTTTTCAATTTTTTTATAATTTTTAAATGAATTAATTACTTTCCAAACAGCCTTATCTTTATCCTTAACTTTGAAATTTGTCTCTTCTGAAGGAAAATATTTTTGAAATGGTTCTATTAATTCTGAAATCTTTTTATTTTCTTTATTTAAAATTTGAATTATTAATAGAACTGCTAATAAAGCATTATCTAAATAATGAAATTTTTTAAAATAATAATGTCCAGATAATTCCATTCCAAATTCAGCATCATGTTTCAGCATATTTTTCTTTATATTTGAATGCCCAACAGGGCTTCTGATTATGTTATTTCCTATTTCCAGCAATGCCTTACTACAACGATGATCTGCTATTATTTTTAAATTTTTATATAAATATTCATAGATAAAAACTGCAATTGTATCTGCTCTTATTATATTTCCTTTTTCATCTAAAAACCCAGCCCTATCACAATCTCCATCAAAAGCAATTCCTAAATTATAATTATTATTTTTAATTTCTTTTTTGATTATTTTAAGAGTTTTTTCTTCTGCTGGATTTGCCAAATGATTAGGCATTGAACCATCCGGCTTATTAAATAAAGTTTTAATATTTGCAATTTTCTTTAATATTCTTACATCTAAATAACCCATCATATTTCCTGAATCTACAATAATTTTCAATTTTGTTTTCTTAAAATTATTAAGAATAAAATTAGAATAATCTTTGAAAATATTTAGATTCTTAACATTAAATTTTTTATTTGTTTTTTTAAACTCTTTATTAATATTCTCTTCTAAGTATTTTCCAATTTCATCATAACCTAAAGAAACGCCATTTTTAGAACAAATCTTTAAGCCATTAGAATTTTTATCTAAATGGGAAGCAGTTATCATTATTGCCAAGTCAAAATCATAATTAAAAGAAGCAAAATAAAGCATTGGTGTTGTGCAATTTCCTATAGAAATAACTTTTGTATTTTCATCTGATAAGCCATTAATTAATGATCTGAAAAGAGGTTTAGAACTCTGTCTTATGTCATAACCAATAACTGCATTTTTGGATTTTAATAATCTTGGAATTAATCTTCCTATCTTATAAATAATTTCTTCATTAATTTCTTTAGGATATTCACCCCTTATATCATATTGTTTGAATATTGACATGAAGTTTTATTATTCTATTTGTTTATAAGTCTTAGGTAAAGTCTTAAATGTTTGACTTTAAATATTCCCGGTTCTGTAAAATTTTGCTGCATCTTCTGGAGGCATTGAGTTTATTACTGTGCCTGAAAATTCAAATCCAGCCCAAGTACTTAATCTTGGCAGTATTTCTATATGAAAATGCAGCTTATCTTCTTTTTTAGAAGAATAATGAATCATGTAATTGTAAGGTGCATTAAGTTGTTTTAATCTTTCTAAAACTGATTTTAAAATTGATGATAAATCTGATAAGCTGCATTCTTCCAATCTTGTCAAATGTTGTTTTGGAAATAACCATATTTCAAATGGAAATCTCGAAGCATAAGGGCAGAAAGCTATAAATGATTCATTTTCAAAACATCTTCTGTAGGAATCTTTTTCTCTTTGTATAATTTCACAATAATTACATTTATTATTTATAAAATTCTTTTTTATTTCCTGTTCAACAATGTCTGGAATTTTGTTATATGCAATTATTTGGGAATGAGAATGGGAAACAGATGTTCCTGCTTCTTCTCCATAATTTTTAAATACCTGAACATAGTTTATTCCTTCTAAATCTGACAAATAATTAATTCTTTCAAGATAAATCCTGAATATTTTTTCTATATGCTGAGAAGGCAAATCCCATAGCTGCTTTTTTTTATCATTTGTTTCAACTACAATTTCATGATAACCAAAACCATCTGAAAATGTATAAAAATTATTATGGGTTTCAATTTTATAATTTCCTTTATTTATTACAGCCGGAAATTTATTTGAAAAACATCTTATTATCCATTTTCTATTCTCTTCTATTCTTGTTATTTCATTTGGTGTATATTTTTCATTTCCAGGACAGAAATGACACAGAACTTGATGTTTTTTTTCTATATTTCTTTTAAAATCGCTTGGTCTTCTAGCTCTTTCACTTGCAATTATTACCCATCTATCTAATATGTAATCTTTTCTTAATTCTGGCAATTTACATTCCTCTTTTTTTCAATGCTAATTCGTATGCTTCAAAATAATTTTTTATAAAAATTTTCCAATCAGCTAATTTAGATATACTTTTTGCTATTAATTTCTGATCTACTCTTCCTTTTCTATCCAAATTTGTAAAATCATGAAGTATCTTAGTAAAATCATTTATAACTTCTTCTTCACTTTTTCTGAATCTTTTTAATACAAATACTCCTTCATCTGTTTTATTTTTGGATATTAAAAACCTGCCAAAACCACCCAAGTCTGTTGTTAGTGAAGGAACACCCCAAGCAGTGCTTTCTAATGGTGTATAACCCCAGGGCTCATAATAACTTGGAAATAAACCTAAATGACAACCAGAAATTGCTTTATAATATTCTAAGTCCAATAAACCATCAACGCCTGTTAGATATAATGGATAAAAAACTATTTTTACTTTATCTTCTTCCTTGTTATCCAGATTATTTTCTTTTAATGATTTTAAAATCTCATCATTTTCTTCATTCTGAATATTATGAGTTACTAATGGTGGATTACCTTCTCTGCTAAAATTTAGTCTCAATTTTCTTGATTCTTCAAAAAATTCTTCATCAAAAATGGAATGATTTGCTATTTTCTGTTCAATTAAACAATTATCTCCTACACATTTAAGGAGATTTTCCATAACTCTTCTATTCAACTTTTCAGAATTCTGTTGTATAAAATGTTTTAATAAGTGAAAACTTGCTTTATTTTTAGCTATGCTAATTTTTGCACTTTTGGCTTGTGTTGGTATCCATAAAAATACTATAACTGTTTTTTTAGAATTTTCTTCTTTCATTATATTATTTAAATTTGAAAGTGCTTTAATGAAAATATCTATTCCCTTATTCTTAAATTCATACCTTCCAACTATAAAAAAATTTAATGTTTGCTCTAAATCAAAATGATAATATGGAAAGAAATAATAAGATATAAATTCCCTTATTTTTTCCCTGTTATTAATATGCTCTAATGATGTTTCTTCAAATGAAGGAAATGAATCTGAATCCAAACCGTTCAATAACAGAATATCTGCTTTGCGATTAAAAAAATGTTCTGCTTCTATTGAAGTTATCTCTGAAACTGTTGTAAAAATATCTGAATTTACAGTACATGCTTTTTCTGTTGTAAATTTATCCACTATTTTATATTTTTCAGCTTCTTTTTCAGGATCTAATTTTTCCAAATTATTATATAAATCTATTCCTGATGATGATAATGTCCTACCAAGCATTGTGGCATGTGTTGTGAATATAGTAGCTATGTTTAAATTTTTCATTTTTGTATCTAATAATGCAAATCCAGAAAGCCATTCATGGCAATGCAATATAACCTTGTACTTGTTTAAGTTATAAAATAATTCTACTAGTCTTGAAGCAGCTGTTGCCCAGATTAAAGGCTCTTCAAAATCCCAATTTGAAAATAATGAGTCTACTTTAAAATTATCCCATAAATCTGTTTTTATTTTATTTTTATTTTTAATATAATTTTTGAAATCTATTAATATTACTTTTGGATTTCCTTTTACTAACCAGGAACCGTAATAACAAACTATTCCTTCTTTATTTAATACTTCAAATATTTTATTAATTTCCTCATCTGGTGATTCTTCTTTAAATTCATATTTTGCCTTTTCAGAAAAATATGGGCCTATCAGGAAATAGTTGTTAAAATTTTCAAACATTAATTTTGCTTTTGATATAAGAACAGTATAAATTCCCCCAACTTTATTGCATACTTCCCAGGATAATTCAAATAATAAAGTATTATCTGTCATTTTCTACCTCTTTTTATACTATTAGAATATGAATATTTGTTTATATATTTTGCTTTAAAGCGTACTTATAAGCATTTTAGTCAATAGATTTTCAGGATCTCTAGATTTTACTATTGCTGAGGATATTAATATACCTGAAGCACCTAATTTTAATGCAACCTGAACATCTTCTGGAGAATGAATTCCTGCACCAACCAATAACTTTACATTTCTTGAATTTTGTAATTTCCTGAGTGTTTCAGCTATCAACCCTGGTTTTGCTTTACTTATAGAAATTTTTCCTGAAATTAATTCTTCTGGTTCTACTGCAACATAATCTGGATTTAAGTCTGAAACAGCTTTTGCAATGATTGTATCAGAAGCACATACAATGGTTATTAATTTTTTTTCTTTAGCTAATTTAATTGATAATTCTATATCTTCTAATTTTAATCTTTTTTCTGAATGATTTAATAAAATTCCTGAAGCACCCGAAGATCTGACTGCTGAAGCTGTAACTGAACCTGTAAATGATCCTTCTGAAACTGAATCGATATGCTGAGCGAATATTTTTAGATTTTTACAATTTTCAGAAATTAAATAAATGTCTGTTGGCTGTACAACAACTGCAATATCTGCCTTTGATTTTTCTGCAATATTGTCTATTTTTTTAGCAAGTTCTAAAGCTTTTTTTCCAGTTGCTTCTTTGTAGCACTTAAAGTTTATTATGAAAAATGGATTTATCATATATTATCTGAATTAAATTAATATATAAAATAAACTATTTATTGAAAAGGTATTGAACTGTTAATATTGTTTGATTTATATAATTCTTATAAATAAAGCATATTAAACTGATTTGATAAAATTGCATAATAAAAGTATAAATTTTTTAATGACAAGTATATTAATAGCCGGAACAATTTTTATCCTTGTATTATATACGAATTATATATTTACTTCTGAATCTTTTGCTACAGGTGCTTTTATATTAAATTTTAATGATTTGCAAGGCAATATTGAAGATGGAAATAAAAACACCATTTTGGAAGAAGGAAATTTGTATTTTATAATAGGAAGAGAAACCAATAATATTTATTTTAATTTATTCAAAATATCTAAAAACAAAGGTTTAGTTATTCAAAATATAGCAGGTTATGTTAGTTATTGTGATCCCAATAATATATCATGCAAAAATACAATAATACATATTGAAAAAGGAGAAAATATAAATATTAAATTAATTGAAGACTTAATTTCTTCAGATTATTATAAGAGTTTTAATAAAAATATTTCTTTCAATGAATATTCCAGAATGGATTTTAATTTTGAATGGTCTGGAGATGAGGAAAATATTTTAATGAATGATTATGTGAATATAACACTGAATTTTAGCATAAATGAAGCAAGCATTTTACAAGAAAATATTAACCTGAATAATAAAGCAGAAACAGGCTTTGAGGAATTTACATCATTAAACCAATTTTCTGGAATGACTATAATGAATTTTGACTGGTCTGTTAATAAAAATAAAATTTTAATTCTATTTCCTTCTTTAATTTTTATTATATTTATTTATTTCTTATTTAGAAAACCAAAACCTAGTTTAAATGCAAATCAAAAGCTGCTTATTCGCCAATATATTAAAAAAAAGTGAAATATATAATTAAGTTTAAAAATTCAAAATATTATACTTTAGATTAGAAATTTATTTAAGCACATTAGAATTATAATTAATAATGGATAATCCCAATATAGAGAAGTTAAATGGACTTAATGCTTCTCAGTTAGAGGAATTGGTTAATCAGGCTATTAAAAAAATTGATGGACGAAGATTACATGCAAAAGAAAAAGAAGTCCGCAAAGCTATAGATGAAAATAAAGTAATATTAGCAAGACGTGGAATAAACAAAAGAGCATTTGTTGTCAGATGTTCTGGTTTAGATGGTTCTGGTAAAAGTTATTTAAGCAAGATAATAAAGGATAATTTAGTTTGCAAAGAATATCCAATTAAGTTTATGGATGAAAATTTTGGAGAACTTCCTTCTTCATATAATCTTAGACAAAAATATAAGAAGGAAAATCCTGAAATTGAATTAAGTTTTAAAACAAATAGCAGACTACAACACCTAATGGCTGTAGCACCTAAATATGGAGAAAAAATAACTATTTATGATGAAAGGTGCTTTTGGGATTCAATAGAAGGTTATTTAAGAAATGTTAGCGACCATCCAGAATTTAATTATGAAAGAGAGAGATTTAAAAAATTAGATTTACGCACCTTAGATGTTATAGCTTTCTATGATTCTGTGATTAGTTTACTTAAAAAAATGAATAATAGTTATATTGTTCCAGATACATGCATCTTTTTAACTGCAAATCCCCGTGTAGCCTGGTCAAGAGCATATAGAAGAGCAATACATAGTAGAATTGAATATATCAATCCTAACCATGAAATAGATCCAAGTGAACAAAACAATATGATAAGCAGGGGTTATTGGATATATTACCTAACTTCTAGAGTTATGCCTAATTATTTTAAAATAGATACAAGTGAAAATCCTCCGATGGTGGAAATAGCAAGCGAAGTTGCAAAAGAGCTTAGTTCAAGACACAATATGGAGTATAAATTAGATATTCAGGGGGTTTTACGAAAAGTTCAAGAAATAGAAGAAAAGAAATGGGTTAAGTGACTTAATAATAGAATATATAGCATATTTATTAAAAATTTGATCTATTAAACTAACTAAAATGACAATACAAGTTTATTTAATTAGACATGGTGTAAGTGAAGTTAATATAAAAAACCCAGAGATAATTGGTGGCAGACACTTGAATGCACAACTTACATCTAATGGTGTGAAACAATCGACTTTGATAGGCAATAGATTTAAAAAAGAAAACATAAATTTTGATAAGATATACACTTCTCCTGCTGTCAGGGCAATAAAAACTGCAGAAATTATATGCAATGCAATAGATTATGATTCTAATAAAATTAAGATTATAAAAGCGCTTATTGAAATGAGTTATGGTTCTTGTGAAGGAAAATTAAAATCTGAAGTTTTTGATACTTTAGAGAAAAAAAGGAAATATTATGAAAACCCGGATTATAAAATTGCAAGTGATGCTGAATCTTATGCAGAATGCACAGATAGGGCTTATAATTGGCTACAAAAAGAAATAAAATCTCTAATAAAAGACAATAAAAATTATAAAATATGCATAGTTTCACATAGCAAGGTATTAACTGGCATTTATCAAAAATGTTTAAACCATAACCTAGAATATAGAAGAAATGTAGAAAATTTTCTTAATGGTTCAATAACAAGACTAGATTTTCTGAAAAATGCAATTGGTGGATTATACTGGAGAGAACAATTTAAAAATGATTATTCCCATCTTAATGGAACATCAAATTCTGAAGATAATTTAATAGACTTTAATTCTTAGATAATTTAAGAAGAACTTTTGCTATATTTCCGATATTCTTGTTCATCATTTTCATTTTCTCTATTACAAAGAAATATTCCTTCGGAAGCCTATTTGTATGTGCATTTAGCTCTTCAAACATACTTGCTTTATTTATCATAGTTTGGATTGCGAGATTTACATTTTTCAGATAATTTGCTTTCATTGTTGTACCATACTGCTCCATGATTTTATTGTAAGTTTTAATTAATCCTTCATCTTTTTCTAATCCCTTGTAACTTTTTGGAATTCTCTTAATCTGGTCTCCAATTTTTTCTAAAAACAAAGCCATTTCCCAATAGTAGAAAATATCATCCAAAGTTAATTTCAGGGTATTCCTATCCATCGGGTTAAAAGCTAATTTTATAACTTTAAATATTAAATTACATAACTTATTTATGTCAATTTCCTTTTGTTCTATATGGTGCAAGAAATTTTCTTCTTTTTCTCCATTTAAAATGTTTTTTACATCATCTGCCATCAAAAGAATTAATCTGTCAATTTTTCTTATAATTTCATAAACAGATATGTCGCTTATATTAAGAAAATCTTTTAATACTATAGTTTTATCATTATAGTTCATAATCTCCAAAGCTACAAAATTCTGCACTTCTTTTCTTATATCTGAGATTTGTTTGTCTAAACCTTTTCCAGTAATAGTTATTGTATCATAATTGCTTATGTATACATAGACTAATTGTGATTTTAAATGCTGTATATTTACATATTCTATTGCAATTTCTTTTTTTCTTTTGTTTGTTTTATATTTTCTGGCAAAACTCTTAATACATGGTCATCATCTTCACTTATACTAACCAGATCACCTTTTTTAAGTCCAAGATTATTAACCCAGGTTTTAGGAAGGCTAATTACAAATGAATTTCCTCCAAAACCAATAATTTTTCTGAAACCCATATATATCCTAAATATCTTTGTATAATAAATATTTATGCTGTATTTACTATAAATATAGTATATAGTGTAAACTTATAAATATTCCTTTTTTTAATGTCTTGAGGTGAAATTTATTGAAAGTTTATACGTTAATTGATGTAAATCATATAAAACTAAACAATGTCTTAAACAAGATAAAGAGCTTGGATATAAAGTATATGAATAAATCTCATTTAGTTTATGGTGAATATGATATTGTTCTGGAATTTGAGGTTTATAATCCACAAAATTTAACCCCAATATTCAAAAGCATAAGAGAAATCGATGGTGTAAATTCTTTGAAAAATTATGTTGCAAATGAAAAATTTGATTTTTAGGATCAATATTTATTTAGATAATATTTATATAGGTTAATAACTAAAATTAAACAATGAAAAAAATAATAATTTTATTTGTAATTCTGGCTTTTGTTTTATTAGCCTGTAATAGAGAAGAACAAAATAATCCCGGGGCTTTTGAAAATGAAAAAACAGAGGATAATGATTTAACAGAAATAGAAAACCAAGAAACTACAAATGATCAAAGTGGACAAACTAATGAGGAAGAGCCATTAATTAGTATAAATCCCCAAGTTAAAGAATTTCAAATTGAAATAGAACATACAAGTTATACTCCAAATGAATTTAAAGTAAAACAAGGAGATACTGTGAAATTTCTAGCTATTGTTGCCCAAGGCACTTCTTCACATAACCATGGAATTACTATTGATGAATATGTAGTAAATGAAGCTGTTGTAGTTGAAGATATAAATAATCCTAAAATAATTGAATTTGTTGCAGACAAAAAAGGAACTTTTGAGATTTACTGCAAAACCTGCTGGAGCGGGTCATTTGGCAGAGGGCATCCAGATATAAAAGCAAGATTAATTGTTGAATAATGGGGTATAAATGAAATTCTTTGATAAAATTAATGTCTATAATTTAATGATTATTATATTAACAATTTTCTCTATAATAGGAATAATAAATTTTGGATATAAAAATACTTTATTTCAAATTTTAATAGCTGTTATAACTGCAGGATTATTAGATACAGTAATAAATTCCTTTAAAAATAAAAAATTTGTTTTAGGAAAAAGTGGTATAATAACCGGGTTTTTTATAGGATTAATTTTAAATGAGAACCAAATCTGGTATGTTCCTTTATCTGCTGCAATTATTGCTATCATTGGGAAAAATATTGGCCATTTAATTATGAAAAGATTTTTTAGTTATAACTCTCATTTATTTAATCCTGCAATGTTTTCAATTTTTTTTAGTATATTAATCTTTAAAACTAATGATGGTTGGTTGGGAGCAAGCAATTTAATTGCAACTATTGTCTTGGGATTAATTTTAATGTATAAGTTTAATAAGTTTAAATTAACATTAAGTTTTTTAATTACATATTTTATAATAAACATTATTTATAATTTACCTAATTTTAATTATTTTATATTTTTAAATTCAACATTATATTTCTTTGCATTTTTTATGTTAATAGAACCGAAAACATCACCAAGTATCGGGAAGAGAATGGTAATATATGGTATTGGTGCAGGCGTAATAATTGGGTTATTGCATATATTTTTACCAAAATATGAATTAACTTTGGGGTTATTGATTTCTAATTTATTTGTTCCAATAATAAATGAAATTGCAAAAATTAATAAATAGCTTTAACATTAAAATTTTATGAACACTGAACTTGGAAAAACAATTCTTAGATTTGGATTGGGAATTTTATTCTTTTTTGCTGGTATAATAAAGATAATGAATATAGAAGATACTGTAAAAATGGTAAGCAATGTTGGATTTCCTGCTGCAGCATTTTTTGCATGGCTTTTATTATTAACAGAAATTGTTTTTGGTGTTATGTTATTAATTGGGTGGAAAGTGCAATATACTACAATACCATTAATCGTAGTAATAGTTATTGCAATTTTAACTGTAACTAGAAATGATCCAATGCAGTTGTTAAAAGATTTGTCAATTTTGGCTTCTTTAGTTGGTTTAATGCTGATGGGTCCTGGAAAATGGACAATAAGCAAAGAATGAAACATATATCTTTTTATACAATAATGCTTAAAAGTTAATGAAAAGTTAAAATTTTAAAAATTGGGGTGGAATAATTTATATTCCTAGATATTCTTAGGAGATTTAATAGGAGGAAAGTAAAATGGCATTAAAGTATAAAACATTTGTTTTTGAAAAGAGGGACATGTAGAAAGGAAATATGATTATGATAGTCTAAGCAGAAGGCCTGATGTTAAGCTAATTTTAGAAATGCCCAATGAGGAATTTACTAAATAGTATAATGAAATAAGATTTACAGCAGATTGGTTTTTATTGCAATATAAAATTATAAACGAAGTACCTCTTCTTAGCGATCCAAATATAACTACTTCCTGTTTAGGGATTGCAGGTGTTAACATAATACATGAATTAGAAGAAACAATAATCCAATTGGAGGTATTAAAAGACATGAGGCAAACTATTCCTGAAACAAATCAAGTTGAAGAGCGTCCTTAATAATAACATTTATATTTTTATTTAATTAACAAAACCAAATGAGAAATAAATCTATTTTAATTTTTGTACTTATTTTAATAGTTTCTAGTTTAGTATATGCAGATTTCCAAGAACCAAGTTCAACACAAGGAGAAGATGTAAATCAATGGTGGGGTGAAATCGTAGAAATATGTTATGGGGGTTATTCGTTAGACCCATACTTAGTGGCTGGTTTAGTAAAGAAAGAAAGCTGGTTTATTGCAAGTGCAGAAAATTTAGGAGAAAAAAATGCTTATTTAGCGGGTCACAGAGATTGGTATGAAAATTATTGGGGAAAAGGATTAACACAAGTAACTGGGCCGTGGATTGCAGGAGTTCCAAGACCCAGACTGGAAAACTGGGAGTATAATATGCCAAGAGAAGCAATTTTGGAAGAAGCACCTGTAATGAACGACCCTTTTAATGGAAGAGAAAATTTAGGAAGGGGCTGTTGGTATCTTTCTGTTTTAATAGAACATTATAATAATGATGAATATTCAGCTGTGACTGCTTATAATAAAGGATTTTTTGGAGTTGACAGAGGAGATTATAATATCAGAAACAATGATTATGTAAATGATGTTATGAGATACAGAGACTTGTACTTAGCGACAGTAGAAAATAATGGACAACAGACAGGAAACCAATCCCAATCTGGAAATACTTCATCACCTTCAAATCCTATTGGAAACATTACAATTCCTTTTATTCCTGATGTAAACATTACGCCAATTGAAAATAATTCTTCTGATGGAATTTATCCTCCTAATCGTACTATTGAAATTTCCCCAGTCCAAAACAATACAAATGAACAACCAGAGAATCAATCAGACATAAATCCAACACAGCAAAACCTACCAAATTACAACAATGATTTTGATAATGATAAAAGAGAATACGGACCTTCAGGAAAATCTAAAAACAGAGAACTTTCAAGTATAACTAGTTTTTCTGTATTTGAAAATAATAATTATCAGGAAAATTCTGTAAATCCACAAAATAATGCAATAGAGATAGATTCAATTCAAAGTTATAAAGATTTAACCTTAAATAAAGATAATTTTAATTATTCTGCAATTTATGTAATCTCAGGAATTTTGATTTTTGTATTATTCATTTCAATTATATTACAAATAAGGCGTTAAATTTAAAATTTTATTTAGATTTTTCCATATTTTGGTCTTGATAATTCTTCTTCTATTTTTAATAATCTATTGTATTTACAGGTTCTTTCTCCTCTTGCTGGAGCACCTAACTTAATCTGACCAGTTCCTAAACCAACAGCTAAATCTGCTATAAAAGTATCTTCAGTTTCTCCACTTCTATGACTTACCATAACTCGCCAATTGGCTGAATGTGCCAATCTACATGCGTCAAGAGATTCTGTTAGTGTTCCTATCTGGTTTGGTTTTAATAATAGGGCATTACATAATTTTTCTTTAATTGCTTCTTTTATTTTTTCAGGATTTGTAACTAATAAATCATCACCAACAATTTGTATTTTTGCTTTTTGTTTAAATTCCTTCCACGCCAAATAATCTTCCTGATCAAATGGGTCTTCTATTGATATTAATTTGTAAGTTTTTATTAAATTTAAGTAATAATCAATCATGTTGTACCTATCCAATTCTTTATTTTCTAAAATATATTTATTTTTATTAGGATCATGGAATTCAGAGGCTGCTGCATCCAATGCCAGTTTAACTTTATCCTGATAATTATTTTCCTCTATTGCTTTTTGTATTAATTCAAATGCTTCTTCTGCTTTATTTAATGGTGGAACAAAACCACCTTCATCTCCAACATTAGCTGCATGTTTTCCATATTTCTTTTCTAAATCTAATTTTAGTGTCTGATAAATTTCACTAACCATCTGTGTTGCTTCTGAAAATGATTTTGCTTTTACTGGAACAATCATAAATTCCTGTAATTGTAAATCTCCTTCTGCATGTTTTCCACCATTAATAATATTGCAAAATGGTATTGGCAATACTCTTTTATTTCCTAAATATTCGTATAATGGTCTGTTTAATAAATTTGAAGCGCATCTTGAAGAAGCTAAAGAAACAGATAAAATAGCATTACTACCTAAAACGATTTTGTCTGGTGTTCCATCTAATTTTATCATTAGATTATCTATTAAATTTTGTTTTACAACATCTTTATTTTTTAGTTCTTTAAAAATTTTTTCTACATTTTTTATTGCATTTAAAACAGACTTGCCATGATAAGCTTTTTTTTCATCTCTTAATTCTTTTGCTTCATACATCCCAGTTGATGCTCCAGATGGTACTATCGCATTGCCGAAACCTGATCTGGTGTGCACTTCTGCTTCTATTGTAGGATTTCCTCTTGAGTCCAGAACCTGCCTTGCTTTTATTTTTATTATTCCTGAATCCATTTCCCCTCTTTCTACTATTTTAATTAGAATTCTATCTTATATTATTTTCTAATTGTGATTAAAGAAAGAATATTATTTAGTTTACAAATATTTATATATTAAATAAGTTTTGAAGGTTAAGAAAAGTCAGGTGATAAAAATGAGTGATAA
>JAGWAD010000019.1 GCA_018302105.1 Candidatus Woesearchaeota archaeon | reverse complement strand
TTTTATCACTTCTTTCTTTGTTTTTTTAGAAGTTTATATATTTTTTGGAGTCTGCGACAACTTTCTTGGTATTACCTAATGTTATATATGATGAGTGAATGGTATATGATTAAACCTTCTTCAAATAAGCCTTCTCAAGCATCTCCAAAATCTTCCTATTAGATTTATATGCAATTTTATATTTGCCATACAACTTTAATAACTCTACTTTTGTTTTTTTAATACCTTCAACTTGAATAAAATAATTTACAGACTCTTTAGTAAATAATGACAAGCCATCAGCAAATCTAAATATTTCCCCTTCTGGAGTTACAGGACTAGATGAGGATCCATGATTTAGTATGCAATCTTTCTCTATTTTATTTAATTCAAACTTCTTCCCTAAAATATTAAGACTATGGATTGCATGGTCTTTGTCTGAAACAGCTTTTCCTATATCATGAACATATGCTAAAGGTGCTAATAAATCTAAATCAAAAGAATAACCTTCTTTCTTCAACAACTTCAAAATCTTTATAATACTCTTAGAATGAATAAGATTCCATTTATCATCTAATATTTTCTTTTCAAACTCTTTAGCTTCTTTAATTTTCATGTTGTAATTGGGCGTGATTGTAGGATATAAACTTTGTTATCAACAATACCCCACTCTATATCCTGTGGGAACTTAAAATCTTTTTCAATATCTATTCCAATTCCTAACAACTCCATTACTTCTTCAGGATTTAATATCGGAACTTCATTAATTACAGCTTTGTCTACTAACTTTCTATCTTCTAAAAATAATCCACTCGTTTGATTCCCTAGGCTATATTTGTACTTCTTATTCTTTTTAATACATTCAATATGATCAGGAATTACCCTCCCAGAGACAATATATTCTCCCAACCCAAATGCTGCTTCTATAATTACCTGATCATTTCTTTGATTTATGGGATTTTTTGTAAACATTATTCCTGCGACTCTGCAAGGTAACATCTCTTGAACTAGAACTCCAATATCAGTAGAAGTAGCCCCAGCAATATCCCTATATGGTTTCATATTCTTTCTTTTTGCAGATTCAATAACTTTAATGCAAGCATTCTCTAAATCTGCAACTGGTACCCCACAATGTGTAACAAACTGACCAGCAAAAGAATAGTCCTTAGAATCTTCAACACAAGTTGAAGATCTTACTGCAAATACATTAAAATCTAAACTCTCAATAATTTTCCTAACAACATCTTTTGCTAAAATTCTTCCATCAATGATACCCCTTGTAACATTTATAGGTACAACTACACCTCTTGGTATTAAATATTGAGGATATAGTTTTAATAAATTATAAGCCTTATTTCCAATTATCTTAACTTCGCATAATTTTGCTTCTTCATAATTTAATACTAAACCCATCTGTAAACTCTCCCTAAATCTGCATCAAGATATATCCTATCGCCACTCTTTAATCTTTGAGTTGTAACTTTTGCTCCAACAATACAAGGAATCTCAAGTTCTCTTGAAACAATCGCTGCATGGCATAATATCCCCCCTTGATCTGTAACAACTCCTTTTGATGCAATCATGTTTGGGGTCATATCTGGGTCAGTTCTAGCTGCAACAAGTATATCTTCTTCAAAATCATCAACAAATCCATCAACAACTCTACAAACTCCAACAACCTCTCCTTTTGAGGCACTTGTTCCTTTAGCAATGAACTCTAAACCTGAACGTTTTCTTAAAGAAATAAAATTTTTCATATAACTTATTTCATAAGCATCCCTCAAATCTTTATGGGAATATTCAACTAGCCCAGCTATTGGGTCTGCAACTAAAATCTTTCCATTCTTTTCTCCATATATAACAACATGGTGAGTATATTCGTCTAAGGGGTATACAATTTCAATTATTGGAATTCTCCCTTCTTCAACTTCTCTTAATAAATCATTAACCTCAAAATCCAACTTTTTTAATTGATAATGAGGATTATCTTTGATTTCATCAGCTACAGGCCAAAAATTATCCATATATTTTCCCCACTTTGTTTTAGACATAAACTCTGGTGGATTAATTCTAGGTATTTGGAACTTAACTTCTATTCCTAAATTTAATGCATGCCTAGCTAACTTGGGATAACTTCCATATTCACCATCTCCACCTGTCCAAAACTTTATCTTATCATGTAAATACATTTCATTTTCAGAATCAAATGGAAAAGCTTCTGGAAAAAAGTGGTGTAATACCATTAAATACGATGATGCTACACATGTATATTCTGTTGTTTGTCTATATGGTTTCATTTTACCCTCCTAAAAAATTCTTTTTGATTAATTTCTAAACAAAAATTAAATCCTCTGTATTCAGGAATTGAATTTTTATATTTTTGAAATACTAATTCCCTGAATAAATAATCTACAATCCCACCTTCAATTATGTACCTCTTCCTTGGTTCTTCAAATCCTGCCCAATGTGATAATCTCAAAAACCTTCTCAACATAAGCTCAGTTTCTGAATCACATTTGCTGTACAAATCCTCCATTTCATTGTCAAATCTCTTTTTGTTTGTTTCCTGTTTCAACATAATTCTATCTACAACTGTAGCATTTTTAGGATTGTACATTTTCTTTCTTTCAGATTCAGCTATACATAAATCTCCATAAGTATATTTCTTTGCAAACTCTTCTGTACTCAATTCTTTAGATTGACCAACTAAAAACATTTCAAATGAGCTTATGCAAGGTATAATCTCTCTCCCTAATCTCTTTTTTAGTTCATCACCAATATTACTTAATATTCTAGGCATATTAGCAGAAACATAAACTCTTATACCTCTATCATTATCTAAGAATTCTCTTGCAGTTTTAGTAATTCTATGCTTAGATTCAATAATATCCTCAAGATCTGTAAGAGTTTCATAGGCAAAGGAGTCATGTGCATACCATGCATTAAAATATTCTTGAATGGCTTTATCTAGGGATAAATTTAAACAATCTAAATCCATCTTTTGGGATTTCTCATCTTCTAATGTCTTATGCTGTTCTCCATAAAGAATTTCTTTTCTAATTTTAGAAAAATCTTTTCCAGCTTTTCTCACTAGCCCATTAATTAAATCAAATTGGCGTGATATATCTAAACGGTTTAACCAACCAAGATATTCTCTCTCTTCATCAATTTCTGTTAAATTTTTCATTTGCATTTGAAAGGGGGGATTTATTTCCCCCTAATTTTAATCACATTCTTCTTCCAAATTTCCGCTAATCCCGCCACATGCTACGCAGGAAAACTGCCATAATACTTTTTCCATTTTTATACCTCCATCATGTTTTTATTCACAAAAAAACAACAAATAGGATTCTCGGCAAACAATTTCTTTTCTTTCCAATAACCATAAGCACAACATCCACCACATAACTTCAAAAACTTACACTTTCCGCACTTTCCACCCATATCCCTTTTTCTCATATGAATAAATTCTAGACAATTATCCCATACATCTTTTATATCCCTTGATTCTAATTTTGCAATTTCAATATTGTTTAACATTGGACAAAATGATACATTCCCATCATTGTTAATGTACATGTAACTTATCCCAACACTACAACCAGAATAATGATCTAATGAACCAAACTTTTTTTCGATCTGTTCAATTAGTTCTTTGTTTGCAACCAAAGCTAGTGGATCTCCAGAAAAATAAGGCATATTATATTTTTTGCTCCATAAGGGTAAATGAACTAGTATTTTAGAATACGTCTCTTTATCTAAATATAACTCACTTGTATTTTCTTCTGCATTTCCAACATAAATACAGCCTCTTAACCCTAATTCAACTGCTCCCTTTTCTTTTCCTAATTTGAAAAAATCTTCAATTTGATTCAAATTTTTATTATTAATGGTCATTCTTAATACAAAATCAATATTATCTTTTTTGGCAATTTCAATAGCATCCATAACTTTTCTAAAAGAAGAATCATTCTGTCTTAACCAATTATGAGTCTCTGCGTTCACCCCATCTAATGAAAACTGAATTCGTGTTATACCTGCACTTTTCAACTCTTTGGCTTTCTTTTCATTGAATAAAGAGCCATTACTTACAACAATAATCCTTATTTTTTTATTTTTTTTCTTAATATAATGGATCATTTTAGCTAAATCTTTATGTAATAAAGGTTCACCACCACCAATCTCCATCCATTTTAAATCATTATTCCAGTTCTCAAAAATATTATCTATTATTCTTTTAAAATGGCTTAATTCAATAGACTTGTTAGAAAACCTCCCCCTACAATGTAAACATTCAAAATTACATTTGCCTGTGATATCAATATGAATAATCCTTGGTACAAATAAATTATCCTTAGGCATATATAAATAAAATACAGCAGAGGTATATATATCTTATTAATATTCCCTTTAAACTTTAAATTAATAAGCTTAATAAACATGGCAATAACTTTTTTTACTTTGTTTCATTCTCTCTAGCTCATATTTTTTCCTTATTTCTTATATATGCCATCTTCTGTCATGTTTTCCTCCTTTAGATATATGCCCAGAAGAGCTATTTAAACTTAGGAAAGACCTGAGAAGCGCATCTTAGTTGAATGCATATGCGCCTGCCAAAATCACCTCTATAGTGGGAGCGCATCACAGTTGAATAAGGATGCGCGGGACATGCAACATCGTTCGACTGAGAAGCGCCGATTTTCTTGGTATTACCTAATTTTATATAGGATGAGTGAAAAGGATTTATAATTCTTTTTCTTTTAGATGGAAAAGATCAATAAGTTCGTGTGTGGCATATACTTTTACAACTTTTTGATTCTTTAACTGCTTTTCATTTGACCATATTGGACACTGAAGATATAAAGCTAAAGCAAAGTACACTACATCTTTTTGATCAGGGCAGATTTCTATTGCCTGTTCTCTATATGCCAGGAATTCATGTTCAGGAATAACCTCAATTTGTTCTTTTAAAACTACAATAAATTTCTCTATTTCTTCAGAAGTGAGTTTAGACTTTCTTAGGATGAGCGCTTTATTATTCTCAATTTCCTCAAATAAAAGAGAAGGAGCAACAAGCTCTAGGCTTTCTAAGAATAAAAGCTCAACAGGTTTTCCCGGATTAATAAGTATAGAAATAAGTGGATTGGCATCAGCAACAATCTGCATAGCTACATCTCCATGAACTTCTTTGCCATTCCTTTACTTATCTTTATGCCGATTTCTTCTGCATCTTTTGTGTTAAGGGTACTTTTCTTTGCAAGAGACTTTAGGAATTCTATTTGGTTAACCTTTTGTTCAAATGCATGTCTTGCGACAGCAGACCAATTTACCTCTTCTAGTTGGGTCATTTTCTTCTTTAGTGTATCTGGGACTGCTACTGAGAGTGTTGCCATAGTGTTTCCTCCTATTGTTATAATTGTTATTTATAGTAATAATAGTATTTAAGGGTTTTGTTGGGTTTCTATGTATAATTTACCCAAATAAACCTAAGAAAAAGCTTATAAATGAACCCTATAGTGGAGATTGTAG
>JAGWAD010000037.1 GCA_018302105.1 Candidatus Woesearchaeota archaeon | reverse complement strand
GAAAAACCAAGATTGGATATTGGCTTTGGATCATTTTCTAAGATAAAATCCCAAATAAATAAAATTGATTATCCATCTCCTGTATCTACTCCAATTGTAAGCGCATTTTTCTTATTATTCGCAATGATATTGATGTTTAGTATAAGAAAAAATAGATATTATAAAAGTAAGGAGGTATAATGTGTGAAAAGCCAAAAGTCTTTGATTTTTGAGTATATTAAAAAACTTAATCTCCCAATGAAAGTAATCATTTTTACAATAGTATTCTTGATTTCAATATTACCAGTAGTATTAGCTAATACACCCCCTGAATTAAAAGAAGGCAGTGCACAACCTTCTATAGCAATATCTGGTGATTCAATTATTTATCATGTTGGGTATATAGATAAAGACGGAGATGCTCCGGAATATGTAAGAATTTATTTTACTAATAGATATATAAAAGAAATGAAAAAAATAAGTGGAGACTATATAACCGGCGCAATATATGAATATAAATGGGATAATCAGGATGATGGTTATGACTATCGTTTTGAGGCTAGCGATGGAAAAACAGTTGTAAAATTTCCAGTATACGGAGGAACACTTGCCCCTGTCAATTTTCTTTCTGAAAAATTAAGTAATAACAAAATCTATCTCTTTTCCAGGCAGAGCAGTAAACCAATTTGGAGTTATACTACAGGAAAAGATTGGGTAAACGATGTAGCAATTTCAGATGATGGTAAATATATCGCTGTTCAAGCAGGGAATTCTATATATCTGTTTTCAAAAGAAAACGCAATACCGCTTTGGATATATGAGTGCCATTCTGGTTCTGAGCATCTTGGTGGAGGTTGGTTAATAGATATATCATCTGATGGTAAATACATTGTTGGTGGATGCCAAAACTCTTTGCATCTCTTTTCAAAAGAAGCTAACCAACCACTTTGGTCATATGAAGGGAATGCGAATATCTATGCTGTTTCTATATCTGCTGATGGAAAATACATTGCTGCAGGAACATCTAATACTGATGAACTTATATTTTTCTCTAGAGACAGCAACAAACCGTTATGGAAATACCAAGCAACAGCAGATATCCACGGCTTAGCTCTCCCTAATAATGGAAATTTAATCGCAGCTGGCTCTCACTCTCCAGAAGAAAGAGCATATTTGTTCTCTAAAGACAATAATAATCCCCTAACAGCATATAAAACTAGTCCTGAGTCACCTGTTTGGACAGCTGCAATGTCAAGAGATGGAAAATATAGTGTATACGGACTAGACAGTTCAGATACATATAATTCCATATTCCTTTTCTCTACTGATAAAGATACTCCACTTAAAACTTGGATTACAGATTGGTGGGTGCGTTCTGTAGACATCTCTTCTGATGGAAAGTATATTACAGCTGGCAGCGGAGACCACAATGTCTATCTTTTTGATAGAGATAAAAATGAACCTCTGTGGAAATTTAAAGCTGATGAAAGAATTGGATCTGTCGCAATATCTAAAGATGGAAAGTATATTACAGCTGGCAGTAAAGATAAAAATATATATTTGTTTTTTAGGGAAAGCAACACACCGCTATGGAATTATAAAACAGATTTCTGGGTTACCGCTGTTGCAATTTCCGCAGATAGCAATTACATAGTTTCAGGAACAGGCGCTTCACAATATTTATCTGAAGGACATCACCCTATATATAATCCAGAAAAGAGATTAAAGAAAGAAATATCTAAAACTGATAAGGAAACCAATACAATAATAAAAGAAACTATCTGTGGTAATGGAATTTGCGAAGGTATAGAAACTTATAAAAGCTGCCCAAATGATTGCTGTGGTGAAGACTGTAATTTTGTTGAAGATTTTTCTGAAGAGAGAAATGCTGACAAAAAAGAAAGTACTAAACCAGAAAAAGAAAAAGATTTATTCAGTATTATAATTGATTTTTTAAGGAGATTATTCATAAAATGAAAAAAATAATCTTAATTGTTTTGGCAATTTTTTTGTTAGTTTTTATTGTTAGTTGCATCAAAGAAATAAAATAGGAAATTTTAAATAATAGGTTATTTAACATAATAAAATGGCAAAAGAAAAAGATACAATGAAAATAACACCTCCAAGATCTCCTTGGGAAGTTATAGGAACCTGGTCTTTTCTAATTGGCTTTGCAATAGCAGTGATATTAGCCTTATTTGATAGGACCGCTTCAAATTCCACAACATTATTATGGTTTTTATTGATCATAGGAACAATAATAGCATTTCTAAATATTACAACACACGAAATAATTCCTTTTTTAATTGCAGGTATAGCTTTAATGTTAACAGGAACAGTAACTGAGCATATACAAATTTGGTGGTTAAAAAATAGTATAAATAACATAGTAATATTCGTATTGCCTGGAGTAATAATCTCAGCCATAAAAGCAGTATTGGCAATTGCATCAACAAAATAGATAAATAAGTTCTTTACATCTATTACCATGAAAAGAATCCAAATTACAATAAAAGGTCGCGTTCAGGGAGTTTTTTTTAGGGCATTTATCAAAGACAGGGCAATAGAATTAGGATTAACAGGATACACAAGAAATGTTAATACACAAGTTGTAGAAGCAATAGTAGAAGGCCATGAAATAAAAATAAATCAACTAATAGAAGCATGTAAATCAGGCCCTTCAGGAGCAGAGATACAGGAAATAAAAGTAACTTCTCTTCCTTACACAGGAGAATTTAAACAGTTTAGAGTAAAATATTAATACAAAGGCTTAAAATAATATCTAAAATCATAAACTTATGAAAGCAATAGCAACTTGTATAAAAAATTTGGAATTTGTAACACAAAAAGAAATTAAGGAAATATTAAAATTAAATTCCAATATAATTTATCCAGGAAGAGTAGAATTTGAAGTTAAAGAAGAAGATTTAGCAAAATTAATTTATTATTCAAGAAGTACATTTAAAGCATATTCATTAATAGACTTAATTGAATTTAATTCAAAAGAAGAAATCTTAGAAAAAATAAAAAAATTAAATTTTTCATATTTAAAAGATACTTTTGTTGTTAGGTGCGAAAGATCCGGAAATCATAATTTTTCATCATTAAATATAGAAAAAGAAGCTGGAGCAATAATACTAAATAAAACAAATTTAAAAGTAGATTTAGAAAATGCAACAACAACAATAATTATAGATATAATCAATAATATGTGTTTTATAGGAATAGACTTTACAGGAATTAAATTATCTAAAAGAGATTATAGAATTAAGTTATTGTCAAATTCCATTAATCCATGTCTGGCATATTCCTTATTGCGGATTGCAGATTATTCTCATTCAGATTCATTGTTAGATCCATTCTGCAAATCTGGAGAAATATTAATTGAAGCAGCGCAATATGCATTGAAAATCCCAAATTGTTTAAGATTAGAAGAAAAATTATTATATAAAAAATTAATAAATATAAAATTTAAAGACACTACTATAAATAAAAAATTAAAATTAAATGCAATAGATAATTTTCAAAATAGTTTAGTATGTGCAGAAATAAATTACAAGATAGGTCTTATAAAGGATCAAATAAACTTTAGCAAATTAGAAATAGAATGGTTAGATACAAAATTTGAAAAAGAATCAATTGACAAAATAGTTACATTTCCCCCTTACCCCACAATTTCTTTGCCTTTAAAAAAATTAGAAAAAATTTACAAAGAATTGTTCTATCAATTGGAATTTATATTAAACAAAAATGGAAAAATAGTTATTTTAACACCAATACCCGAGATATTAGAAAAATTCTCTTTATCACACAAATTAAAAAAAGAAGAAGAAATCAAGATTGATTACAATAATCAGCCATTTTCTATATTGAAATTCAAAAAGTAAAGCTTTTATATTAAACTAAGAAAGCAAATTATATGACTGCAGAAGAAAATTTAATATCACAAAGATTGGAAAAGTTAGAAGCAATAAAAAAATTAGGATTTAATCCTTATCCCTATTCATACAAACAGGAACAACATGCAAAAGAAATCCTGGAAAAATATTCTGAATTAAAAAATGAAGAAAAAACTAAAGATAATGTTTCAGTAGCAGGAAGAATAATAACATTAAGGCAAATGGGCAAGGCTTCTTTTGGTCATATACAGGATGAATCTGGTAAAATACAATTTTATATAAGGGAAGATGGAGTTGGAAATAAGTTGTATGAATTATTTAAAAATTTAGATTTAGGAGATATAATAGGAATAGAAGGTTTGCCATTTAGGACAAAAACTGGAGAAGTTTCTATTTGGGTTAAAAATTTAGAATTATTAACAAAATCATTAAGACCTTTGCCAGAAAAATGGCATGGATTAAAAGATGTGGAAATCAGATACAGACAGCGTTATGTTGATTTAATTGTAAATCCTGAAGTCAGAGATATTTTTATTAAAAGAACTAAAATAATAAAAGCAGTCAGGGAATTTCTTGATTCAAGAGGATTTTTAGAAGTTGAAACACCATTATTGCAGCCAGTTTATGGTGGAGCAAATGCAAGACCATTCAGGACATTTATTCATGACCTTAAACAGGAAGTTTATCTAAGTATATCTCCAGAAACTTATCTGAAAAGATTATTAACTGGAGGTTATGAAAAAGTTTACACCATTTGTAAAAATTTTAGAAATGAAAGTATTGACAGAACACATAATCCGGAGTTTACAATGATGGAATGCTATCAGGCTTACGTGGATTATGAAGAAATGATGAAAATTACAGAACAGCTTTATGAATATATTGCAAAGAAAATTAACAACTCAACCATTATAGAAATTGAAGGTAAAAAAATAGACTTAAGAGCTCCTTGGAAAAGAATGACAATGTCTGAGGCAATAAAAAAACATGGAAAAATAGATGTTGAAAAAATGAGCCTTAAGGAAATACAGGATTATATCAAAAAAAATAATATAAAATATGAAGGAGGAAAAAATAAAGGCTTGATGGTAGCAGCAATATTCGAAGAAGTTGCAGAAGAACATTTAATAGAGCCGACACACATCATTGATCATCCAAAAGAAACAACAGTCTTATGTAAAGTGCATAGAAAAGAACACCATTTAATTGAAAGATTTGAACCTTACATAAATAGTTGGGAAGTTGGTAATGGTTATTCAGAATTAAATGATGCAAAATTACAAAAAGAATTATTTGAAGATCAGGAAAGACAAAGAAAAGAAGGAAATGAAGAAGCATCAAAGATGGATGAAGATTTTGTAAACGCTTTAGAAGTTGGAATGCCTCCTGCTGGCGGTTTAGGCATTGGGATAGATAGAATGGTTATGTTAATAACAGGCCAGCCATCAATAAGGGATGTAATATTTTTTCCATTTATGAAAAATTTAGACGATAAAAAAGAACTATAAAAACTATTAGAAAAATTATTGAAAGAACCCATTTAACTTCTTAGAAAAAGAATATAGGGCATAAAGCAAAAAAACAGGGACAATAATAGCCAGTAAAGTTCCAAAGATGTAAGAATAATTTCCAATAAATAAAAATAAATACCATGGCCATATTATTATTGCTTCTTTAAAAACTCCTTGCTCAAAACTAGAAAATTGAGAAGTTTCGTATTCACTAGATTCTCTTACTGAAGCAAACACAAGTAATCCGAAAAGAAAATAAAACACAAGAAAGATTAACCATGTCCAAGACCTACTCTTCTTTTTCATAAATAGAATTGGTTTAGCGTTATATTTAAATCTTTGCAAGCAACCGATACTGTCAACTTATAGTGATATCCTCAATTTTATTAATAATATAAATACTAAAAAATTAAGGTATAAACTTTGTCCTAACCAATTGTAATAACAAATACCAACGGA
>JAGWAD010000022.1:83751-103984 GCA_018302105.1 Candidatus Woesearchaeota archaeon | reverse complement strand
TATTCAAGAGGAGATCATAAGAACCATAGGTTCTTATTCAGATTAAGCCAATGGCTTAATCCAAGTTATTTAGTTTAATTTTGCAAACTTCTCTACAGAAGGAATATCTGTATCCGCTGAGAGATTTACTGCTCCACATTATTGCAATGAAATTACTAATGTTGTTCCTTATTTAAACGGTCCAAATACTGACTTTTATTTAGTTTGCAAAAATACAAAAGGCCTTTATTACATACTAAGACCGCAACAAGTTAATGATCCTAAAAAAGGTTGGGATCTAGAGGCAGTTATAGAAAATTAAAATGACAAGAAAATTAGATGCATCTAAAATTTATTTAGTAGCAGGTATAACCTTACTTAGTGCTTGGGCTCTTACTAAAGGCATAGACTATTTTTCATTAGAAAGAAAGGGAGACAATCTACTAGAAGATAGTGTTAAAATAGATATGATAAATCGTCAAAGAGTCAGGAATATACCTCCTCAAATCGGAGGAGTGTTTGTTGTACCAGATAATTGTCATGACTTTAATGTATTTCCTTATGGAAATAGTTCTCCGAGTCCAGAATTTTATCTTGTTTGCAAAAATAAAGAATATGGAAGACAAACAAAAACAATATACAAACCATATGACATTAATGATCCTCAACAAGGATGGCTTGAGTTATCTGCCATTTCAAAAGATGTTGATAAATAATTACAATTCGAAAATTTACATTTATGCAAGAATCATTTTCTCAGATAATAAAACAGCCAGAATTTTTAGATGTAATTGAAAATTTAGTTTCTTCACCTTATGTTTCAAGAGCTACAAGAATTAAAAATATTCCTAATGAAGATAATCTAGATAGAATATTAAATGGTGAAAATACTCTGGAAAGGTTCTTATCTATAAATGAGAATACATCAATAAAACAAATATCATATATATTATATTTAGCTGAAAAGTCCGGATTTAAATATGATTTATTTGATGCCTTAAAAGCGACAATTTGTAAAGAGATGTATGGTGAAGAATATTATCAAGGTCCTATTGCTAAAGCATTTAATAGAGATAATCCATTTATAGATAATTTGCCAATACCTATAGCAATTTTAAATAAATATAATAAAAAATCAGGCTATTCCAGGAATTTAATTTTGCTTGAGTATGATGCTGTTATTGAAGATAATGGAATTGGGCATATTTCTAATTCAATTATTTTTATAGAAAATGGAATGTTTAAATTTTTTAGCGGCAATGGAGAACTTCTGCATGATGTAAGGGATTTAGAACAAGTAACAGAAGATATTAATACTTTTTTGATTTATGGATTACAATAAAAATATAGAAAATATAGATAAAACAATTTAAATAATATATTGTATAATTAATAAATGAAAAGTACATTATGCACAATTTTAGCAACTATATCTTTAAGTGGTTTTACATGTAATAATAAACCAGAAGATATGACTGGAAAAGTTGTTAATAATCCTTATACTGCACCGCACCACACACAACCTGAAGAGTATATTAAAGTTATTACTATTTATGAAAGTTCTATAGGCTGTGAGAATGATTCAGGATATGCAGTTTATAAACCAAGAAATATTAAAGACCAAAGCAAAGGATGGGATTTAATTTTTTATGTGCATAAGTAATTTTTTAATCTATGATTTCTAAATTATTTATTTCTTTAAAAGATTTATCAAATGTTGCAATTTTATTTGATCCAATTAATTTTAATAATGCTAAATTTGTGCAGTCTGTAAAACTTGAATTTGATTTTGTTTCTTTAAATATTCTCCAAGTTTCCTGAAAAATTTGTGAAGTTACATTAATAATATTTATACTTTCAATTAAGTGCTGGCCTATGTTATTAGCTTTTTCTTTTCCTGCTTTTCTTAAAGTTACGGCTATGATCTCGTCAAAAATATGATCAGAAATAAAATAAGAATTTTCATTAATCTTTATTTTTGACCATAGATCAATTGCTTTTTTATGATGAACATCTGCTTCATTATATAGTGCTATCAGGTATGATGAATCTAAGATTATCACCATTATTTCTCCCCATAAATTACTTCATCAATTTGCTCGCTTAATCTTTCGGTTCCTGGTCCCCAATCAGATGGTTTTAAATCTAATAAATCTTTTTTCTTTTTTCTTAATGAAGATAACCAATTTTGCATAGCCAATGTCAATGCTGTTCCAACATTTAATTTTCTTTTTATTGCCTCAGCTTTTAGTTCCTGGAATATTTTTTTATCTACTTCCTTAACAGTTATTTGTGTTTTCATATGGGTAAAACTAGTAAAACTTGTATATAAATCTTGTTGATATAAATTATTTTTTTTTAATTTCAGTTTCCATATGTATATTGTTCTTTTTAATCTTTATAACTGTTGTTTACAAAATTTTCAGAGAAATGAAAAATATCTCCTTGAACTACCAAACTTCTAATTTTAACCCTGGAATATTTGCAAAATGTTTTTTATCAGTAGTTATTAATATTTTATTATGGGCTTTGCATATTGATGATATCATTAAATCATTATCTTTTATAGGCTTGCCTTGTCTTTTTAAATTGAGATAATCTTCACAAAAAATCCTGCAGGAGAATTCATTAAAATCTAGCAAATCTACTTGTTGTAATAATTTATCTATGAAATCTAGTCTTTTGGCTGTTACCTGTGAATGAAATGCGCCTTTATATAATTCACACAATATAATTGAATTTATTGATATATTACTATTTTGTATCTTTTCTACTTTCTTTATTATATATTCTTTACCATCAAAGATTTCTACAATTGAACTGGTATCCAGACAGTACATTTAGTAAGTCCTAAGCTTAAAATTTTTTCTTTCTTTGTAAGCTTTCTTTAAACCCTTTATAAATTCTTTATCCCCTTTTGCACACCCAAATAGTGACATAATATCTCCTTTCTTCCTAGTTTTGGCAAGTTTTATAACTACATCAGAAAATGACTCGTCTTCAGATTTTAGACTGCTGAGTGTTTTGTATGCTTCTTCAGATAGGGATATTACTTTTACCATAGTATGCATATGTGCATGCGCATATATAAATTCTCTGTTTTCATTTAAATTAATTGTCATAAATATAATCAAATTTTAATCTTTATAACTGTTGTTTACAAAATTTTCAGAAAAATAGAAAAAATTACAAGTTACACTCTTAAATAAAAATATATTATTTGTTTTATGAATTTAATATTTATGATTAAAAATTGTGACAATAAAGAAATAAGACTGACTTCAAATCAATTGAGACATATTGCCTATCGACATCCATAAATAGCAAACAAAATAAATTTAATTTTACTAACCTTAGAATCTCCAGATTACAAAAATATTGAAGAAGAAATAAACAGATACAGCTTTGCGTACTTATTTCCTTATAAGTACATAAAGCTCCAATAGCCATAAGACTTATAAGTCAAATATTAATATAAAAATAAGAGGTTTGATGGAACTAAAAAGTCTAATTGATAAATTGCATTCTTTAGAGAGAAAATTACTGCCATTTCTTGAGAAATATAAAGAATTTGATGAAATTGTGAAACATTCAGGAATGCAGGAAGTTGAAGTTATGAGAGCCTTGCAATGGCTTGAGAATAAGGTAATTGTTAAAATTGAAACCAATGAATCAAAGATAATAACCTTAAGTGAAAAGGCAAAAGCATATTCTATTCTTCCAGAAAGGATTGTATTAAAAAATTTAAATGAAAAAGAAATAGGATTAGAAGATTTAAAAAATAAAACAAAATTAAGTGATGCTGAAATAAATATTTCTATTGGCTTATTGAAAAAGAGAATGGCAATTGAAATTGTAAAAGATAATAATATTAAGATAAAAATAAATGAAAATGGAAAAAGATTAATAGAAAAAAGTACACCTGAAGAAGACTTATTCTACAAATTATTAAAGATAAATTTAAATGCTGATAATTTAGAAGACTCTGAAAAATTTGCATTTAATGAATTAAAAAACAGGGGATTAGTAAATGTAGAAACACGAAAAATTAGAAAAGTTAATTTAACTGACTTGGGAAAAGAATTAATAAAACAAAAAATTGAGACAAATATAATTGAAGCATTAACTCCTGAAATATTAAAAAATAAAGAATGGCAAAAGAAAAAATTCAGAGCTTATGATATTAAAATAAATGTTCCTAAAATTTATGGCGGAAGAAGACATCCATTAAATGAAGCAATGTCAGATATAAGAAAGATATTTATGAATATGGGGTTTAAGGAAATGGAAGGACCCTTAGTTGAAACTGCTTTTTGGTGCATGGATTCAATGTGGATTCCTCAAGACCATCCTGCAAGAGAAATGCAAGATACATTCTACCTGCCTTATGAAGGAAAAATACCTCTGGATATTGCTAAGAAAGTTGCTATTGTACATGAAAATGGAGGAAAAAGCGGATCTAATGGTTATGGATATAAATGGGATGAGAAAATCGCAAAACAATTATTATTAAGAACTCATACTACTGCAACAACATTTAGATATTTTGGAGAGAAAAAAATCAAACCTCCTGCAAAATATTTCTATATTGGAAGAATATTCAGAAATGAAGCAATTGATGCTACGCACTTACCAGAATTTCACCAGAGTGAGGGATTTGTAATGGAAGAAGGATTAACTATGAGAGATTTGATGGGGTATATAAAAGAATTTTACAATGCAATGGGAATATATAAAATTAAGTTTAAACCTACGTACAATCCATATACTGAACCAAGTTTAGAATGTATTGGGTATAATGAACAATTGGGAAAATGGGTTGAATTGATAAATTCAGGAATATTCAGACCAGAGGCTTTAGAACCATATGGAATAAAAGTTCCTGTTCTTGGATGGGGATTAGGGGTTGAAAGATTGGCAATGATGTTACACCAACAAAAAGATATAAGGAATATGCTTGGTGCTACAGCTGATTTAAACTGGTTAAGAAATCACAAGGTAATTAAAAAATGGTAGTATTAGAAACAAGACATTCAATATTGAATAGTTTAATAGGAGAAAAATTAAGTTTAAAAGAACTAGAAGAAATTTTATTCAATCTTGGATATGAGCTTGAAGATATTTCAGGAGATAATTTAAGAATTGATATAACTGCTGAAAGACCAGATTTACTATCAACACAGGGACTTGCAAGGGCATTAAGAGCTTATTTAGGATTTAAAAATATAGATTATAAGGTTATTAAATCTAAGGGAAAAATAAAGGTTGAAAATACTGCAAAGGAATGGCCTTTTGTTCTTGCATGCATAGTAAAAGGATTAAAATTTGATGATGAAAAAATAAAAGAAGTTATAAGAATACAGGAGAAACTTGGAACAACTTTTTTAAGAAACAGGAAAAAAGGAGGATTGGGATTATATCCCCTTGATAAAATAAAATTTCCAGTCAAATATACAAGTGAGGAACCTAAGAAAATTGTTTACAGACCATTGGAATATTCTGAAAAATTAAATGCTTTAGAAATTTTACAGAAACATCCAACTGGAATTAAGTATAAATATTTAGTTAATGGGTGGAAAAGATTTCCAATATTTATAGATTCAAATAAAACAATAATGTCAATGCCGCCAATAGTTAATTCTCATGATGTTGGTAAAATTGATGAAAATACTAAAGATGTTTTTGTAGAAGTAACTGGAAAAGATCTGAAAACAATTACAATGGCTTTTGAAATTTTAGTTGGTGCTTTAATGGATATGGGTGGAAAGGCATATTCTCTCAATATAAATTATGGAAATAAAATTATAAAATGCCCTGAATTTAAAGAAGAGAAAAGAAAATTAAATGTTGATTATGTGAATAAGATTCTTGGATTAAACCTTAAAACTTCTGAAATTAAAAGATTACTTGAAAAAATGATGTATAAAATTAAATCTGCAAATGAAAAAGAATTAAAAATTATTATTCCAAGTACAAGAAGTGACATATGGCATAATATTGATGTTGTTGATGATATTATGAGAGCGTATGGATGTAATAATTTTGAATTAAACCTAAAATCAGTTGAATCTATAGGGGAAACTACTAAAAGTGTTAAACTGAAAGAGGAAATTAGCAATTTGTTTATTGGGTTAGGATACCAAGAAGTATTTACATTAATGCTAACAAATAAAGAAAATCAGTTTAGAAAGATGAATATTGAAGAATCAAAACATATTAATTTAGGAAAAAGTGTTGAACAAAGCGTGAATATGGCAAGAAATTGGTTATTGCCAGAATTAATCAATTGTTTACATTTTAACAGAAGTGTAGAATACCCTCATAAGATTTTTGAAATAAACCATGTTGTTTTACCTGATAATACTAGAGATGTAATGTCAAAGGATGTATTAAAATTATCAATAGTAAATTCACATAGTTCTGCTAATTTTACAGAAATTAAACAAATTTTAGATTATCTTGCAAATTCCTTTTCTTTTAAATATGATATTAAAGAAATTGAACATGGAAGTTTTATTAATGGAAGGGCTGGAAATGTTATTGTTGATGGGAGTGAGATTGGTGTAATTGGCGAGATAAGTCCTGTTGTTTTAGGAAATTTTGGATTAGAAGCTCCTGTTTCTGCTTTGGAATTAGATTTAAATAAATTATTTAATTTATAAGCCAACTAACAAGCAGTAAGTCACTTTTGTGTCATTTTTAAGTTACTTATATTCTACTTTAAGTAATTTTGAAGTTATCTATAAATGTTGTGGTTGGAGGCCTATTTTTTTAGAATCTCTTTAAGTATCTTAATTTTTTCATTTCTGAACCTGGAATAAATTTCTAATTCCTGTATAAGGTTTTCTCTTACACCTTTATCATATTGCTCTAAAGATTTAAGTTCTTCTCCAAGTTCTTTGATATTTCCTTTTTTAAATTCTATTTCCTTTTCTTTTCTAAATTTTTCAAGTTCTTTATCAAAGTTTTCTGCTAAAGATTTACTTGATATTTCCTGTTCGCCTTTATTTCCTCTGTTTGCCATGTCTGAATCATCCTTATTATAATAAAAAAGCAAAAATGCTAAAACTACTAATACTAATATAAAGATAATTACTTTTGTAAATCTAACCATAATTACAACATAGATGCTATAAATAATCCGCCTAATACTAACCCCAATAAGAATAATACAACCAAAGGAATCAATACAACAAATACTGATTTAAGAGTGTCTAATCTCTGAGTTTCACTAACTGTAACAACTACCACAACTAAAGACCAGATTGAAACTAAAAGACTAACAAAAGGAATAAAACTAAGAACATTTATCATTGAAGCTAAACCTAAAGGCCTTACTAAACTCATATATTCTCCTTCAGATTTAAATAATTTTGCTACTAAATACCAAATTCCAGACCCTATAAATAAACCCAGAATACCTATAATTGGATAAAATATTATAATTGCTGATCCTGTTACTCCAGGTAATGGCATTAATGTTGTGAATAATAATCCTACTATCAATCCAACAACCAAATATGTTAAAACAACTGTTAAAATACTCCACTTTGTTGCTTCTGAATCTTTTGCTGCACTTGAAATTGCACTTCTATTTAATTTTAGAATTTCAAAACCTGTTTTTAAATAATCAATGTAACCCATTTTCTAAATTTTAAGATATTATTTAATATATAAATCTGTTGTTTTTATTTTTGATGTGTTATCTGAAAATTAGTTCTTAACGCTGTTGATGATTGTTAAAATCAGTTTCTATGAAACAATTTATCGAATAAGGGTTATTGTAAAAATAAAATTACTAAGGCAGAGACAATGAATAACTAAACTAAAAATAAAAAGATTTATAATCAGATAGTGACCTAGTAAAGTTCAATGGATGTAAGTTATGGATTATTGTTGAAGAAGAGTTGGCAAGACCTTAAGCAAAATCCTATTGCATTTTTGCCAATATTGGTTTATTTACTATTTATAATTGGACTTACAGTTTTGGTTATTTTAGAATTTGGAATATTCTGGAGTTTAGGTTATAAAACTTTTGCAAGCTTTTTACAATCATCTTTAGGAATCAAATTTTTAGGAATTTTATCTTTCTTAATAGATTTTGTCATTCTTGCAATAATGGGCTTTGCAGTTCAAGGAATGAATCTTGGATTGTTTAATGCAATAACAACAAAGAAAAAAGCTACAAAATCAGATATGTGGCTTGGGATGAGAAAATTTACTTTTTTATTGCTTAGATATAGTATTATTTTACTTTTAGTCCTTTTTGTTCCTGTTGCTATGCTAATCGGACTTACAGCATTAATATTTGCAGCTTCCAAAATTGCAGGAATTATAGTTGGAGTTTTATTGGGAATTATAAGTGTAATCTATTTTATTGGATTAATATTAATTTCTATATTTGGATTATTATTTTTCACTCCAATAGCAAGCACTGGAAAAAGCAATTCTGCTATAGCACTTATTAAAGAAACTTTAAGATATTCAAAAAATAATTTAGGTCATGTATTTTTCACCTGGCTAATAACTTTTGCAATTAGTGTAGTTTTAAGTATTCCTTATTATTTATCAAAACTATTTCCTAATGTTATTCAATGGGTTGTTGGAATTGTATATTATCTAGTTTCTTTAGTGATAGGTGTTTGGCTTGGATTATTCTTATTCAATGCTTATTTCAATTCCAAATCAAAAAAACTTTAAACTGATTCTTTATCCTGCATTTTTAACAATTTTATATAAATATCTTCAAAATGTTTCTTTTGATCTAAATCTACTTTTTCCTGATTTGACAAGTGCAATAATGGTGAGAAAGCTGCTATCCTATCTTCTTTTTTATCACTGCTTACTAATTCATTAAATGTCAATAACTCTTTTGAAGAGAGATATGATGATATTTTTTCAAACAATGATTTTATTAATTCATCAATATTTACTGGCTTTTCAGGCACAACTATATAAGGGACTCTTTCTCTTTCTGCTATTCTTAATAATCTTCTTTCATTTACATCCAATGCTTTTTCCAATGCTGAAATTAAATCATTAATTGATACTTTCTTTTTTCTTGCCTGCGGGGTTTTAATAGTCAAACGGGGCTCGGCGTCCAATGATAATCTTCTCTTTTCTGTAAATTCATCCATTTGTTCCATATCGTTTTGTGGAAACATCAATGTGTCTAAACCGCCAATTCCTTCTATTAACAATTTTTCTGATTTTATCCTTAATAAAATTGCAGAGGCTAACAAAACTTTTCCTGAAATAAATAAATTTGCTTCCTGTAGTTTTCTTACTGTTTCTAAATATTTATTTGCTAAAATAGAAATATCTATATCCCATGCATCTATTTCTCCAGATTTTACCAGATCCTGAAGAATTGTCTGCCAGGTAATCTCATCTTTTTGCATTAATAACTCTAAAATCTTATCCTGCATAATATTTCTTTATTTAATCAATTTAAATAGATTTCTTTCAGTTATTTTAAATATAATATTTGAATAAATTATATATCTGCCAATAAAATAATTAATAATAAACTAATTTGAATTATTTTGCAATTAAATAGTAAATTTTACCATAGTTTCTATGAAACACTTTTAAATTTGAATTTATTATTTTATTTATGAAAAAAATATTATTTTTATTTTTATTATTTATCTTGGTTTATGGCTGCACAGATAAAACTATAAAATCTTATTCTTATGAGCAAAATGCAACGATTTTAAAAATAATTGACGGAGATACTTATTTAATAAGCCTAAATGGTGCTGAAGAGAAAGTCAGACTTCTTGGGATAGATTGCCCAGACATAGAAAAAGACAGGATGGATAATTTTTTATACCTTGGTCTTTCTAAAGAAAAAATCAAATATTGTTATGAAAAGGGAAAGAAAGAATTAGAAATTTTATTGTTAAAAAACGTGACTTTAATTTCTGATCCTCTGGAAATGCATAGAGATTCATATAACAGGCTTCTTAGATATGTAGAATTTAATAATACAGACATAGAAATTTGGCTTTTAGAAAGAGGTTATGCAAGATTTTATGATTATAGGCCTTATTGTAAGAGATGTGTTAAATACCAAAATTTGTATGCTGATACTGTTAATTCCAGATCGGGTTGTTTGTGGAACAGATAGATGTTAATGATTTAAAAAGCAATATTTTAATAAAGTTTAATTCTATATATAAGATATGCCGACGTAGCCCAATCTGGTAAGGCGCTAGACATAATCGTAATGCGTTTAACGAAATGCGATTTTGGGTGTGTCTCGAAATTTTTTACCAGATAACTAGTTTCCGCAAGGAATTGTAGGTTCAAATATAAACACCTGAGTTTTTATAAAATCTTAGAGGTTTATGGAAATTCCTGCCGTCGGCGTTACATTCGAAAAAAAATTTATGACATAAAATTAATATATTAAAAACGTGTCATATATATGTAGTTAAATTAGAAAAAGCGTTATTATTTATATTAACAACTGGCAAGAAATTATTTGGTGTAGATTTGACAATAACTTAAAATTTAGTATTCTTTATTTTCTTATATACAAGTTATAACACAAATAGATTAATCTAATACTATCTGATAATGTTCTTGTGAGTAAGATTTATACTAAACTTGCACTAAGCAGGAAAATTATTTTGCATTTTAATTAAATTTTTAATAACTATTTTAATGTTCTCCTACAACTACAGTACAATATGAATCTTCTCCTCTTACTGCTGAACTCCCCCCTTTCATAAAAACAAAATTCAGTCTTAATCTTGAAGAAAATTTCTTTGCAAAGGCGTTTTTTAATCTGAGTGCTAGATCTTCTCTCTTTCCGTAAGCGATAAGTACATCAATGTTATTCGTATTGGGCAAATCTTTTTCAATCAAATCTAATAACTCTTTTTCTAGTTTATCCTTAGAAGAAATTCCTCCTATTAGTTTAGTCTCGCCTGCATAAGTTTTAATTATAGGTGACCAAAAAATTTTTCCTAAATTATGTTCTAAAGCATTAATACGATTTGAACTAAGGAAAAAACCAGTTGGACCAATTTCATATACTTTTAGAAGCTTAATTCTTTTAAATGCATTCAATAATGCATCCTGTGGTGATTTTTTTTCCTTTATATCCTCTGCAATAGCAAGTGCAGATAAAAGATTGGCTTGTCTATCCTCTAGACCTGTAAAAACATATTGAATTTTATTCTCTATTTCTAAATCTTTTACTGCCTGCTTATAACAATGAATTCTTCTTATTAATGGAATAAGAATCAACCCGTCATAGCCTGAATCAATAGCTTTTTGCATAGCTTGTTTGCATTCATTGACAGATGGTTGTGAAGTGTTAAAAGAAATACCCTTTTCAACCATTTCTATAATCTCTTGATAAGGGCGTTCTCCATGTTCTATCTCATTTCCTTTGCATAACACTTTACCGCTGATTTTTCTGACAAATTCGTATTTTCCAGGTAGAACCCTAGAGATATCTGCACCACCAGTATAAAATATGAAAGGATTTTTCATATTATTTAAAGTAAGAATATTTTCAATTACTTGATGAGTTTGTACTTTACTCATATCTTCAACAGAAATTGTCAAAATTTTACATAATAGTGAAATACTCTTCATCATAGTTTCTACTTTTTCTGAATTTATAATATGAACATGACAATTAAGGAATTCAGGGTTTTCTAATACTATAACTTGATCACCATATTTATTCATTATATCGACTATTTTTTTTATATCAGTATTATCTTTACTAAGTCTAAATTGCACATCATAAATCTGAGTGGCAACATCCGCGGTATTTCTTTGTAAATCATCGAATCCAGAGTAATGAATTTCTTTTCCCTGCAAGAATCCATTCCATCCTTCAATTAAATAAAAATACATTAAAGCCCCGGAATCAACAACTTTTTCTTTTGCTAAATAATCAGCATCTTCTTTGGTTTTCCAAACTTCCTCAATTAATTTATCCAATACTATCTAAATAGTTCCAAGTATTTTTTATTCCGTTAACTAAAGCATTTTCCAGTTCATTTACATCTACAAAAATTTTATTATCTTTAATCCAAGACTTAAAAGAATTAGTGAAGAACAAAGAAAATATTTTCCCGCTATTTCCAAGAGAAAAATATTCCATATTTTCTAATAAAGAACTACAATAAGCAGGAAGAAAAATTTCATTATGTGGGATTTTTTCTAAGGACTTGTTAATAGTATGATAAACATTAGTTCCTGTATCTTTATCAGGCACTGGAAAAACATTAATACGATTAGCAATGTGATAATATTTAGATATATTTCCATCTAATTTTTTAGAATTTATTTTCACAACTGAAGTTTGGCATTCCATATTTTTTTGTACTGTATAATTTGTTTTTATATATAAAAATTTTTTTAACAGATCATAAAATAGGTTTGTGTAAAAAGTTAACTTTTTAAAGTTTTATAAGAATATATTTGCAATATGTTAATTAATTGACAATAATAGTTAAATATTCCTTTTATTATTTACAATTTTTAATTTTAATGTTTGATTATAAAACAGAGATTATAGTATAATGTAGTTATATTTATTTATTATTCTTTATCTATTTTTTAATTCTATATATCATTTTTTTAAATCATTTATAATCCAATCAGAAATATATTGTGGTGTGCCTTCTATTCTATGTATTATTGAAGAATAGTTTATAAATTCATAATATAGGTTGTCATATCTTTGTAATAATTTCTTATCAACAATATCTTCCAATTTTTTATTATCAAACTGAGTAATAATATTTCTATCCAGATATTTTTTCACCATATATAACAAGGAATGATCTGTCAAAAGTTCTGATGATTTTACTTCTTCATGTTTTTTATCATTGCCAAATTTCACAATAAATATTTTATAGTTATAAATTGTCCCAATATTCTCTTGTACTTTGCGGTAATTTTCACCCATTCCATCAACCCCATCATTATTTCTTATTCTGAGAACTCCATTTCCTAACGCAAATCCGTTGCCAAGAACAATATGATCATCCCCAATTAAATGTATTCCTTTTTCTTGAGATAAATTGTAGCATGTTGTACTTTTTCCTTGTTTAGTGTCTGCAAACAAAAAAATGGATGTTGTTTTGTATTGAATAAGTCCTGCGTGCAATGGCAGACAAAAATTTTCCAGACTATTTAGATCAGTTATTGCTCTAAGCATTCTGGCTTTTTCTAGATCTGTTTTTAAACCTAACCTAACCCTTCTTTTATCAAAATCAAAAGAATTTTCTGAATTATCATTAAAATTAACAGTCCAAAAGTTATTGTTTATTGGTTCAGCATTTATCACTTGATAAGCTATTTTTGTCTTTAAATAAAGGGAATCAACTAACCTATAATCTTCTATAGACTCTCTATTTATTTCTGTTATTGGTTTATTTTTAATATATATTTTCATTTTTCTTTATTCTACCCATTTCAAGCATTGTTAAAACATCATCAAATATCATATCAAGTTTATCTTCGCTTTCCTTAAAGTTCATAGAAACATCTTTAGGCCTTAGAGAATCATTAGATTTTATTGGCAAAATAAGTTTTGAATCTAAATTAAAAAATGTAGCAATTTTTTTCCCAAATTCATATTTACTTATTCTCTCTCCACCACAACAATGTATTATGCCATTAATATTAAATTCAATTATTCTTCTAATCTGCCTAAATAATAAATCAACAGACGTAGGATTACAAAATTCATCATTGGACAACAGAATATTATTTTTATTTTTTAGTTTGTATATAATATGATCAATAATGAATCCTTGTACTTGTAATGTAGTGTAATCTTTTATTTTATTAAATAGATATTTTTGATTTTTTGGTACCCTGCCAAATACCATTGCTGTTCTACATATTGCAACATCGGGATCGTTCATTAATAAATCTTCACACATAGCTTTTGTAATCCCATAATAGTTTATTGGATTTTTTTTAGAATATTCTTCATGATAACCTGAATTTCCATTGAATATAATATCACTTGACAAATATAAAAATTTAGACTTGTGTTTTTTAGCAATGTTGTATAATTTTTTTGTTGCTTCATAATTTACATCTAATGCCAATTCTTTGTTTTTTTCACATAGATTCAATGATTTTATTGCAGCAGCATGAATGATATAATCTATATTATTTTCAATAAAAATTTTTGATATGATATCTGAATCACAAATATTTCCAAGATAAAATTTATCACAAATTAAATTTGAACTATTGTCTAAATCAATACCTATAACTTTATATCCTGACTTAAAATTTATTGCTAAATATTTTCCAATAAATCCTGATGACCCTGTTATCAAAATTGTTTTCATGATTTCTATTTTACTCCCTTTAATGCTACATTTTTCATAACTTCTTTTTCTTCTTTGGTTAAATCACATCCAAAAGCATAAAAAAAACTAACAGCTGCCTGTTCAACAAGCATGTTAACCCCTGGACAAATATAATTTCCATTTTTCTTTGCATATTTTAACATAGGTGTAATATTTGGATTATAAACCATTTCAACAAATAAACAAGATTTTTTACATAATTTTAAACTCAATTTGTTTAATGGCAATTGTTTATTTTCTCCCCTCATACCACAAGGTGTAGCATTAATTAGAATATCAATATTACTCATTATTTTATTAATATCTTTTTTATTTAAACCAATTATCTCTTTTTTATGATATTTGTGCGAATAGCAATGGATTAAACTATTCTTTTTTTCTTCATCAATATCAAATATATATAATTTAGATATTTTTTCTTTTAACAACCAATAAGGAACAGTTTGAGCGGCACCACCTGCCCCAATTAAAAATACAATTTTGTTTTCTAAATTTGTATAACTTTTTATAGAATTAATTAAGCCTATACCATCTGTATTGTAGCCATATAATCCATCTTTGTTTTTTACAATTGTATTTATAGTTTTGACTGCAATTGAATTATTTTCAATTCTATTACATTGTTCATAAAATAACTTTTTCCATGGCATTGCTATATTGCACCCTACAAATGCTGGATTTTTCTTTAAATTGTCTAAATAACTAAATAATTTTTTTTCTTGATTGCTTCCAAATAAAAAATATTTTATAGGCATACATTTTTTTTTAAACAAAGCTTCCCACATTTTATCTGCAACCGTATAATTTTTAATATTTTTTCTACCAAATAAACCCCAAATTAATGGATTTAATTTTTTTAGAAAAATATTAGTTTGCATATTTCCTAGCTTTTTATTTAGCTTAATTTGTGTTGAGCTTATAGCCAATTTATAAAGAAATTCATTTAACTCAGAAATAGAACATTTTAAAGCAAGATAATTATAAAATGCAGCTATGCAATGCACTGACATCTTATCATAATTATTTAAGATAAATTTTTTTAGCATGGCTACATTGTTTTCAATAAATAATAATTTTTTGAATTGAAAATCTTTCTTAAATTTTCTTTTAATTTCCAATGAATTTTCTTTGGTTTTTATTATATAATTATTATTAAAAACTTTTATGTTTAGTTTATTATTTCTATCTGTTATATTTGGAGAATAAGTCTGTCCTATTCTAAATATTTTTGAAATATTATCTCTTCTAATATTTAATTCTTCACATACAGTTCTAGTAATATATTTATGTATATTAATTGAATTTTTTTCAATATCTCCTTTATTTTTCAATGGGTATCCAGAAAATCCTGAAATTTTATTATCCATATTAGATTTCATGCCCAAGATTATTTTATTATCGGAAGTTATTACAAGACATAGTGAGGATAATGCACATAATCCACTTGCATCTGCTAACCATGAATATTTTTGAAATTTTTCACATCTTCCAAAAGTGTGGGCATATTTAAAACTATTTGGTGTTACAAAATCAATACCTTTATTTTTATTAAATTTACTAAAAAAATAAGTTGTATTGTTCTTTGCAATATTCTTATTTTTAATTCTAAATTTTTCCCATTCCAGATTAACAACTTTTAATATATTATCAGGAATTTTTATCTTCTTTTTATTAATTTTTATCTTATATTTATTTTTTGACAATAGTTTAAATATTTGTTGCTTGATATTAGATTCAATTATATAAATAATATTTTCTTTCATGAGATGTTAATTCATATAGGTAAAAACATAAATATTAAATTTTTATAATAATCTCATATTTGAGTTTATTCCTAATTTATGAACCTCCAAAAATATATTAACTATTTGACTTTGTAGCCCTATAATAACAAACCACATAAATTATTAGGTTAATGTGACTTACTCTTAGTCAACAACAAACAAATTAAATACCTCAAAAATTTGTTGGTTAATTAGATATTGAATTCTGGGTAAATAAAGTGCAATTATCAAAAAAGTTAACTTTTTAAAGTTTATATGTTATTTTTTATTAAGATGTTAATCAATTTAGATAAAACTGATTTAAAAATTTTGCATGAATTAGATAAAAACTCCAAAAAAACTTATAGTGATATAGCCAAAGAAGTTAATTTAAGCAAACAATCTGTAAAAAAAAGAATTGATAATTTGGTTGAGAAAAAAATCATTACTAATTTTATTACAATTATTAATTCAAGTAATTTTGGAATTATTCCCAACCAGACGTTTATTGCATTAAATCCCTGTTCAGAACAAAGAAAAAGTGAGTTTTTTGAATACTTAACAAATAGTAATGATATTGCCCAAATAACAACTTGTGAGGGGCTTTATGATATTTATTTTGGAATTGCTGGTAAAGATTTAGGAGAAATAGATGAGAAATTATCAGATATATGTACTAAATTTTCAGATATAATAAAAAATAAAATAAATCTTATAATGGTAGATACAAGGCTGTTCCCAAGAGATTTTTTAATAGATAAAAACAGAGAACTGATTCCTAAGAATAAAGGGTTCCATTCCAGAATCAATAAATTTTTTAAAATTAACGGTACTGATAAGAAAATATTATTATTTCTAAGCAATAATCCTAAGACAAGCATGATTAATATGGCAAAAAATCTGAATATTTCAGTTCAAGGCGTTATCAATAGAGTCAAATATTTAGAAGCTAATAAAATAATAATTGGTTATATGTATCTCCTAAATGAAAAAATCTTTACTCAGGTTTTAATACTTTTAGATATTAATCCATTACCTAAAAATATAGAAATAAAAATATTCCAATATTTTGCATCACATCCAAATATTATTTTTGTTGTAAAATATCTTGGTGAATATAATTTTTCTATTACTTTAGAAGCTAAGAATTTTGCAGATTATAAGAAATTCTCTGAAGATTTTAAAAAAGAATTTTCTCACCATATCAAGACATTTATTCCATTAATTAATCATGAAATAAAAAAAATTAGATTTCTGCCTCAAGACATATAGATAATTATTTATATCATTATTTATTCTTTTTTATATGCAACGAAAATTTAAAGTTATTGTTAAGACGAATTCTACTGATAATAAAATAGTTAATTATGATAAAGAAAATAATATTTACAAAATAAATCTTAAAGCAAAACCAATTGATGGAAAAGCCAATAAAGAATTACTTAAATTCTTATCCAAAGAACTCAAGAAAAAAGTCAGTATATTGTCTGGATTCAAAAGCAAAGAAAAGATATTGGAAATTTTAGACTAAATGACATCTTTAAATTTAACTTTTATTTCTTCTAATTTTTTATTTTCTACATTCATTAGGTTATTGTAATCTTTATCAATTTTACTTAATTTGTATATAATATTGTTTTCAATATAAATTGGGTCTACATATCTAAATTTCTTTTTAATTATAAATTCAGGTTTATTTTCTTCAATTTCGTATTTTATATTGCCTTCTAATAATTTAAATATTTTTATTATCCTTGCATTGTCTGATTTTTCTAATATTTTCATAATATAATTATCATCTTTATAAAAATCTTCGAATTTTATTAAATTTTGTTTTAATGCTTCATTTAATGCCTGAACAAAAATAAAACACCTTACATTTTCATCAACAGAACCCCATCTTTCTTTCTGGCATTTATGATAACTTAAGGCAAACTCTTTTGCTGCTTCTTTATTATTAAAAATTATTTTTCCTTAATTATTGATTAAATTACTTATACAAAAATTTACTTTTTCTGGATTAGCCCAGTAATACATATCTCTTAAACAGTAATCTACACGATCTGCACATAAATCAGGAGCTGGCTGTTCAAGAAGAGAAAAATTAGCAGGATTTGATATCTTATTAACATCAAAATTATAATTTTCCAGAATCTTAGGAATCTCTGAATTTTTTATTATATTTTCATGATTCTTATCCTGGAAATTTTCATCCAGATCATTATACAATAACATGTCTATCATATGAGAAAAGGCTGTATGGGAAACATCATGCAATAGGCCTGAAACTTGCTCTTCTATTGTTGCACCCAATTTTCTAAGCAACAACATTACACCAATAGAATGTTCATATCTTGTAAACCAAGGAAATCTCTGAAACCTTGTAGGTATTACTTGTTGTATTATTCCTTTTAATCTTTGGACCGGTTTTGAATTTATTAATTCTATTAATATTGGTTCTTCTATTTCAAATTCCCCATAAATATTGTCTTTAATAAACATACAAGAGTTATTTAATATAAATATTTAAAATTAACTTATTAAAATTCACCTAAAGTTTTTTGTTTTTTAGATTTTTTTCCATCTGAATATTGTTGATAAGAAGACCATGAATGCCTGAATATTTCAGGATATTTATCCCAATTATTCTTTAGAAATTCTTTAGTTATTGGATCGGCAGGGTATCCTGATCCGCATTCTATTTTTAATTTTTTTCTTAATGATTCCATTTCCTCTTCTCTCGCACATTTTGCAAGAATTGAAGCTGCTCCTACTTCCAAAAATAAAAAGTCAGCCTTGTGTTCACATTTTAAATCTGTTTTAATGTTTAATTTATTTTTCAAATATGATGTGAATGCTTTAATATTATTGCTTGGACAGTCCACTATTACTTTATCTGGTTTTAAATAATTAATAATTTCTGCCATTTTATCTGCTTCAAGCCAGTTTAAATTACTTCCTTCCTTTGAAAGAACAGCATTGTCTATTTCTTCTGGATAAACTTTAATTATTTTATAGTCTTTAACAATTTTTACTATTTCTTTACATATTTTTTCTCTTTGATTTGGTGTTAATAATTTAGAATCTTTTACACCAAGAGTTTTCAATTTAGGCAAATCTTTTTCATCAATTAATATTCCAACCATTATCATTGGACCGATGACAGGACCACGACCAGCATCATCGATACCACAAACTGTTACCATGTAATTTTTACTTAATTCTGAATAATAAAGCTTGCTATTTGTAAAACATTATTTTTATTAATTAGTATAATGGTAAATATCTATGCAATTAAAAATTATTGAATATAATATACAAAATGGTTTTTGTAATGAAATGGGATATCCATATTTGTTGCAGAATGAAAGATTAAATGCTGTTGCAAATATTTTAGAAAAAGAAAACCCAGATATACTCATCTTAACTGAAGCTTATTTTTGGCAGTTTGCAAAAACATCCAAGCTTAAGAATTTCAAAAAATTATTTGCAAAATTGTATAATTTTTATGCTCCAGCACATTATAATTTTAGATGGGCACCAATTATTTTATCAAAATTACCAGTAATTTCTTATGAATCTTCCCAGTCTAAATTTTTTCTCAATTTTTTAAGGGCTAAAATCAAAATAAAAAATAAAATATTAACTATAGATGTTTTTCATCCTCATCCAAAAACTACTGAAGAACAAAAATTGGATTTTATTAAAGAAAATGTTTTGGAAATTAATAATTATATTTTTACCGGTGATCTTAATACTTTATCTCCTGAAGATGATTATGACAAAAATAAGCTTATTAAATCTTTCAAGATTTTTATGGGAAATAAAGCTGAAGAAAAAGTTAAAGATATGTTAAAATGCAAGGCTGTTAAATTTATTTTAGATAAAGATTTGTTAGATACATACAAATTCAAAAATAAAATATTTGATTTTACTGTTCCTACAGATTTAAGATCAAAAAATAAAAATTCCGGAATTAGAATAGATTATATATTTTGTTCTAAAGATTTTAAAATTTTAGATTCTGGCATAGTGAACCTCCCCACCCCAAGGGTTTGCCTGCTGGCAAATCCGTCTGCTGACGGAGTGGGGCATCAAAAGAAATTGACTAACTTCAACTGATTACTT
>JAGWAD010000022.1:1112-83696 GCA_018302105.1 Candidatus Woesearchaeota archaeon | reverse complement strand
TTCAACATACTTGTCTTCTAAAAACAAATCTTTTCTGTACTTAATACACAAAATAGGTTTATCCCCACAGCAAGCTATGGGGTATTAAACTAAGATAAATAATAAATTAACTGAAAAAGCATCAGACCATTACCCAATATATGCAATAATTGATTTTTAAGTATATACACTATTTATTTTTAATAAATATTTCTTTTTTTCCATAATCATTATAAACCTAATTTTGAATTAAGCTAGTATGAAATTTACTAAATCATTATAGAGAGATTTAGAAGTATTAATAATATTCAGGAGGATTAAAATGGCAGAAAACAAAATTACAACAGATCATGAAGAAATTAAAAGGTGGTAATTTTGAATTTTTTATTGTAGTCAATACCCAGAGTTTAAAAGATAAATACTTAAAATATTTACCAAAATATAAAATACTTACAATTGCGGAACTAGAAAGTTATTTAGAAAGTGGGATATATAGTTAGCGGGGGTTGGATTTGAATTCGTCGAACATATCAAGACTGATATCGCTCGCCAACGACCTTCGGGTCTCTCAAACTAGGTTTATGAGCCTTCCGCAACATTTATCCAAAGATAAACATCTCGACGGACACTCCTAGTCAGACGTGATTAAGACGAATCTTAATGACTCTGTCCTACCCCGCTAATAAACACCAAAATAAGAGTTATTATAAAGCTTTTGGGAGCGTAGAGAATTTGAAAATTTTTGAATATCAGATAATTTTTCTTCTATAACAAAAAGACTATTAGATAGATTTAAAAGTTTTATTTTCTAATAATATTTATGAAAAGCGGCTTTGATATAAAAGAATTAAAAGAGATAGAGAAAAGTATACTTAAAGGCATAAATCTTAAATCAAATTTCCAAGAAATAAAAACAATTGCCGGATTTGATATTGCTTATTCTGGAAAAAATTATATTGCTGCTGCTGTTGTAGTTGATTTAGAAAGCAAAAGAGAAATTGAGAAAAGGATTGTTACTGGTGAAGAAATTATGCCTTATTCTCCAAGTTTAGCAGTATTTAGGGAAGGTCCAGCTATAATTGATGCATATCGTAGTCTTGAGATTAAGCCTGATGTACTAATTGTTAAAGGAAATGGTGCATTAAAAGAAAATAAAGTTGGATTAGCTAGTTATGTTGGCGTTTTGATAAATAAACCGTGTATTGGTGTAACAAAGGATTTGATGTTTGGAAGACTTGATGAAGATAAAATCCTTGTAGAAGATAAAATTAAAGGAATTGCTATTAAAACAAAACAATTTGCAAACCCAATTTATATTAGCCCTGGACATAACATTGATTTGGAGATGAGTGTTAATATTGTTAAGCAGTTAATAATTGAACCTTATAAATTGCCTTTGGTTTTGCATTTGGCACATAAATATGCAAACAAAGGAAAGAAAGGAAATAAAGAAGATTAATTTGATTCTGCATTTTACCACATAAATTCAAAATAAGATTTAAATGTCTTTGCAACATCTTCATTATCTATTATAATTGCTTCTGGAATTTCTGACCATAATATCATAGCCACTTTATTTTTGTATATTGTAATATTTGATGGTGAAATTACTTCTTGTGGCACATATTTTACTTTTGCTCTTGCTTCTATTTTTTAGATTCTTTGCCTTCAAAAATGGTTTCTCCGCAATTAGAACAGACAAAGGCATCAAATTTTCCCAATTTTATTCCTATTAATAAATATTCTACTTTTTTCTTTGTTAATTTTTCATTTCTACATTCATCTCAAATTTCGTTTTTCACTTTTTATTTATTTCATATATCCCAAGGTTTATAAATGAATATTAATCTAATAATGTATGTTTTATAAAACCTTATTAAATATTTTTATTTTAGTTATATTATTAATAATAACAGTAAATGCACAAAAAGAATTTAACCAAGGTCCATCATTAAATGCTGAAATTCTGCAGAATAATGCTATTCTCAAAACAGAAGATAAGATATTTTCAATTTCTAAAGAAGGACTACTTGAATGGGAATTTACTGGTGGAAAAATAAAACAAGCAATTTCAATAGAAGATATAAATTATGATAGTTATAAAGAAATTGTTGCAGCGACAGAAGGATCAGTTCCATCAGTTAAAATAATAGATGGAAAAAGCGGTAAAACACTGCAAACCCACATTCTATCAAAGAAAACTTATAAAAATAATTATCCAATTCCAACAAGCAAAATAGTCAATACAAATGGCCAAACATATTTATCAAATTTTAATAAAATATACAGGATAGATAAATTGGAATTAACACAAATAATTGAGTTTCAGGATTATATAGAAGATTTTAATTTAATAAACGGAAATTTTGTTATATCTACTAATAGAAAATTAATTTCTTATACAATGAATTTTGATAAAATAAATGAGATAGATAAAAAGGGAAAATTTTTCATAGAACAAAATTATGCAGTTTCTTCTTATTCAATTGGGTCTCCAGAAACAACTTTACAATTATACGATTCTAACTTAAATAAAATTGCAAAATTTTCTGTATCCGGAACTTTATTGGGTTTTTCCAATGATAATATAATCTTAATGGATGAAATGCAAACTGGAACAATAAGAATTTATAGTATTTATGGAAAAGAATTAAGAAAAATAGAAAATGTTAATAATATAGAAATAAAGTCCAATGATTATTATATAGTTCAAAATAACCAAATAAAAAAAGGAGAAAATATAGTTTATGATGCAACTAATATTACAAATAGTAATGAAAAAATTACCTGGCTTGGGAATTCTATTATAGGAACTTACACAAATGAAATTATTAAAATTTACAAAGATAAAAAATTAACAGTAACAATATCAAAAAAACCAAACCAAATAATAAAGAATTTAGGGAATAGTGATTTTGTTATAGAAAAAACATGGCCATATTTGTATAACTATAATGGCAATACTGGAAAAATAGCAACTAATCAAAAAATCCAAGGAAAGAGTATCCACGATATAGAAGATTTGAGTGATGTAAATAATGATAATTTTAATGAATTATTAATATCATTTAGTTCTGGGAATTATTGGCTAGAAGAGATACATTCGTTGGTTTATCTTGAACCTAAAACAGGAAAAACTACAGAAATAAGTTTTGTTCCTACACCTGAAGAAATAATTCAGACAATACAACAAATTAAAACTAAAATAGATGATTTAAATTCCAGGCTGAAATCAAAAAATGATAAGATAAATGATTTAAATAATGAAATAAATGAATTGTCAATAAAATTGCAACAGCAACAAACACCTGAAGAAAGAACCACAACACAAAATAAAATTAATAAACTAGACAATGAAATAAAAAAATTATATGATGAAACTGAAATATTAAATCAAGAGAAATTTAAATTTGAAGATGATAAGAGGTTTTGGGAATCGCCTAATGTAGAATTACAAATGAATATTGCTTCTTATGTTTATTCGGGTTCTGGTAAAGTATTAACTGCATTAAGATCTGGAAGATTATATTTAATTGATATAAAAACAGGAGAAAAGCAAAAAATAGCAATTAAAGAAGATCAAAATGAATTATTTGTATATTATCTTGACAAGGCTGGAGATGTAAATAGGGATGGCATAGAAGATATAATTTTTACATTGGGTAATGGTGTTGGTGTAGTAAGCGGTAAAGATTATAATGTAATATGGAAAAAAATATATGATAATGCAGGATTGATACCACAATCACATTATAAATTGGGAAATAGTATTGTTATTAGTTCTGGTGATAAGATAATCAGGCTTGATTTGTTGAATGGGGCACAATTAGAAGAACGAACATTCAAATCTCCACAATTTATTAAACATGTTGATGAATTAGTTATTTATGGATTACAAAAAGGCATAGTTATAGTAACTCCAACACAAATAAAGGAATTAAGTTTTATTAATTATTATTCTTACCAGCAAGACCCAAAAAATACTTTTAATGTGCTTGACTGCAATATGGATAATAAAAAAGATCTTGCAATTGTTTCTTCAAATTGGGAGGAGTCATATCAAATTAACTGCATTGATATAAGCAGCGGAACATTAATTAATAATATAATGCCTGAAAGGAATACTAAAGATTCTAGTTATTCTAAAGATAATGAAATATTAAACCTCAAGGAATTTAGGACAATAGACAATAAATTTATAATACTTAATTTAGATCAATCAAATTCTTATGGTTCAAGCTCCTATTCTGTAGAAAATTTTAATCCCAATGGAAAAATAATAATTGATATTCCTAGTAAAAAAATAATTGGCATGTCTCTTTTAGATTATTATTTTATTAATGAAAAACTGTATAATTTAGATGGTACAGAAATAATACAAAGTGACAATATAATTAATCCAAGAGATAATCAATATTTTGATGGTGATTTTTATATTAATTTTAAAGATAATAATATTAGGTTAATATATGTTGACAATTTATTTTATACATTAACTCATGAATCTAAAGAAAAAATACAATTAATAGACGGACAACATGAAATAAAGGTTTTAACTTTACATCCGAATAATGAGTTTATAGCAATAGATTCAATAATAACAAATGTAAACAGGGAAAAATCAACAATAAAATCTTATTTTATATTTTTAATTATGTTATCAGTATTAATATCAGGGGCATTAATAAAATGGAAGAAAACGAACATGCAATAACTGTAGAGAATCTCACTAAGAGGTATAAAACAAAAAGAGGAATATTTACAGCAGTTGATAACATTAATTTTAAAATAAGAAAAGGAAAAATATATGGATTAATTGGTCCTAATGGGGCTGGCAAAACTACAACAATAAAGATGCTTGTTAAATTGGTAAAACCAACTTCTGGAAAAATAAGTTATTGTTATAAAGAATTGAATAAAATTTTAGGTTATGTTCCTGAAAAACCTGTACTTTATAATGAAATGAGGCCAATAGAATATTTAACTTATTTGGGAAAATTGTCTGGAATTGATAAGGGTGAAGCAACTAAAATAGCAAAACATTATTTTGAATTATTTAACTTAAAAGAATCTGGCAATAAAAAATTAGCAACATTCAGTTCTGGTATGAAACAAAAAGTATTGATAGCACAAGCACTGATGCATAATCCTAAACTGCTTATATTAGATGAACCAACAACAGCATTAGACCCATCAGGACAGGCACAATTACTTGAAATATTAAAATATTTATCAACAGAAAAAAATGTTACAATATTAATAAGCAGCCACCATATGGAAGAATTAGAAAGAATAATAGATTATGTTTTAATATTTGATAAAGGAAAAATAATACTTGATTCTGAAATAGAAGAACTTAGAAAAAAGACAGCAGAACAATTAGAGATAGAAACAACAAATCCTGATAAGGTGGCTGAAATAATACGTAAAAAAATAAAAATAAATAATATTGTAATTATCAAAAATAAAATAATAGTATCATCAAATAAAATATCAGATTTGAGAAAAGAAATTGTCAAAATTGTCGTAGAGAGTGGTGAAGAAGTTATATCTGTCCATACAGTTAAGAAGTCTTTATGGTCTATAGTTATGGAGAAACTTGAAAAATGAAAAATGTTTTATTAATTGCAGAACAAGTTTTTTTAGAAAAATTTAGTATAAAAAAAACTTTTGTTTATATCTTTTTTATGATCCTTAGCTCTTTACTAGCATTTAAGCTTGGTGTTGGAACAGTAAACAGCAATTCTTTTGTTGATAAATTTGCCGGTCTAGTTAGTAATTATTTTATTATAGGATTATTCTGGATTGCCGGCATCCCATTTATTATTTATATCGGATCTATAACTATAAGTGCAATAGCTAAAGAGATAAATGATGGAACAGCTATGTTAATTTTCACAAGACCAATAATGAGGAGAGAATTTTTATTAGGCAAATTATCAGGAATATTAGCTTATACTACAACCATAAATTTAGTAATAATTTATATTTTTGCCTCAATGGCTGCAATCTTATATGGTTCAGATATAACAATAACTAATGGTATTTACAGGGCTGCAACAAGTATTTTTATTTATTCATTCTTATTAACAATATTCATTTTAAGTTTTAGCTTATTTTTATCAGCTTATATAACTAAAAATATAGTAAATATGACAATCTTATTTGTATTAATATTAATGATTTTTGTAATGCCAATTGTATTAACTAATACACCTAAAATGAACAATTATCAGGAAAAACTTCCAGATTTTGCATTTATATTTGGTTCTACTGCAATTGAATCTTTGAATGTTATGGGTTTAGATTTAATATATTATAACAAAGATTTAATGGCATCATCAATTGGAGTTTATAAGAAATATTACACAGATATTTATATTCCACAATATGTAAAAGAGCCTATAAGAATTAATGAGATAAAATTATTGCCATTAACAATTATTATCCTTATTATATCATTAATTTTATTATTTTTGTCTTATATAAAGTTAAATAGTCTCGAAATACAGTAAATATTATAGAGCAAAATTATTTAAATTGTTAATAATGAATTAGAATATGGAATATATAAAAAGAAAAATTGGGTTTTTAACTTATTCTAATATTGAAGTATTTGACATTTTCAAAGCATGGATTGCAATTTCTATAGCTTTTGGAATTGTTTTAGGAGGATTGACAACAAAATTTTTTACTGCGTTTTTAATTTCTGCAATTGCTGTTGGCTTAGGATTTTTACTTCATGAATTAAACCATAAATTTGTTGCACAAAAATACAGATTTAAAGCTGAATTCAGAAGTTTTGATGAAATGTTATTTTTAGCTATAGTAATGAGCTTTTTTGGATTTGTAATAGCTGCACCTGGAGCTGTAATGATACAAAGCAATTTTCATGATAAAACAAAAGCAGGAAAAATTTCTGTTGCAGGACCTATAATGAACTTGATATTAGCATCATTGTTTTTTATAATTTTAATTTTACTTACTGGAAGCATTAGTGGTGCTATGAATTTAAATGGCCAAATTTCAAAAAATGTTCTTGATATGCCTTTAATTTATGCAATACCTATAATTGGTTTTTCTGTAAATAGCTGGTTAGCTTTATTTAATATGATTCCCTTTTGGATCTTTGATGGTGCAAAAATATTTTCCTGGAATAAAACTGTTTGGGGATTAGTAACTTTAATTTCTATTGCATTTGTATTTTTATTGTAATTAGGATTTTTATGATTGAAATAATCTCATCTTGAAATATGTCTGAATTTTGGTATTTTTTCCCTTTTTTCAATTTTTACATCCGGAGTATATTTTCTTATTTCTGCATCTTTAAATAAATCTGATAATTCTTCTCCAGAAACATACACTTTTGTATCTTTAACATATGTTACCAGTTCTTGGATTCTTGCACTGTAACTTATTGGGAGTTTTGGAATCTCTTTTTCTATTTTAGAAAGTGGCAAATAAATATCAGAATTGCCTGATGATATAAACTCTAGAATGCCTTCTAATTTTCCAGATTTAATTATACTATTTATTATAGATCTTTGTATTGCCTTCGGTATTCTTTTGATATAAAAATAATTTTCACTTTTGATTATTAATTCATCCATAAATAATTAAATAAAATTTATATTTAAATTGATTAACTATATATTATATTTATTCAATAGTTAAGTATATTAATATGAATTGTTATTATTTTTTAGATATGGTAATAAATAAAGAACAAAGAGTTGGTGTTTTTGTTGATGTCCAAAATATGTATTATTCTGCAAGAGCATTATATAATTCAAGGGTTAATTTTAAGGAAATTTTAAAAGAAGCTGTAAAGGGAAGGAAACTAGTAAGAGCTATTGCATATGCTGTTAAAGCTGGAGAAAAAGAAGAAGAAGGTTTTCATAATGCCTTAAGTGCAATTGGCTTTGAGGTTAAATTAAAAGAGCTACAAATATTTTATGGTGGAAATAAAAAAGCAGACTGGGATGTAGGGTTAGCAATTGATGCTATTGAACTTGCACCTAAACTAGATGTAGTTGTACTTGTAAGCGGAGATGGAGATTATCTGCCTTTAGTTGAGCATTTAAGAAGAGCTTTAGGATGCAAAGTTGAAGTTTTAGCTTTTGGAAGAAGCTGTTCTGGCAAATTAAAGGAAATTGCTGATGAATTTTATGATTTGGATGAGAAAAATTTTGTGTTTGGACCAAAAAGATAGGTTAATTATTACTTCTTTGGATATTTAGTTAATTTTTTTGAATTATTCATTGTGAGATTTGTCACTTTATCCAATTTCACTATACTTCCTGTAAGTTCTTCATTTAAATCACTATTAATTTTAGATTTATGGTTTTCAAAGAATAAATCACTGTCTAAACCAATTATAACTAATGAAACAAATATTAATCCTGCTGCTATAAAAATGAAATTTAATCCTTTACCCATAAGATAATAGTAATCTAACTATATTTAAGACTTTTTAAAATGTAAAAATTATAAAGCATCCTCAAATCTTTTATTTACAACATCCCAATCTATAGATTTTATAAATGCTTCAATATAATCTGCTTTTTTAGTATCATAATCAACCATGTAAGCATGTTCAAAAACATCCATTATTAGTAATGGTGTTAATCCTGCTAAATGGCCAACATCATGTTCATTAATCCATGTATTAAACAGTTTATCTGCTTCTTTATCGTAATACATAACAACCCAACCAATTCCACGCATTGAGCCTGTTGCTTTAAATACTTTTTCACATTCTTCTCCAGAACCGAAAATTTCAACCATTTTTTTGTATAATTTTGAATCTTTTTTTAATTCTGTTTTCTTTTTATTCATATTTCCAAAATACAGTTCATGCAAACGCATTCCATTAAATTCCCATCCAAATCTTCTTTTTAATTCTGCAAATTCAGGAGTATTTGCTTTATTCTCTTTTACCATTGACATCATCAATTCAATCAATTTATTTGTATTTATTACATAACCCTGGTATAGAGTAAAATGATTTTTTAATAACCTGTCTGAAAAACCTGTTAAACCCAATAGATAATCAAAATTCTTTGCTTCGTATGCCATTTTTATTTTTCTCCTTTACATATTTGATATTTTTAAGTTTTTATAACTTTTGTATATTAATCTAATGTAAATTTTTCTTTAGTTATTAGTTCTCTTGCTCTTTCCCTGTTTTGTTTTTCATAAGATAAAGTCCTTCTACTTGATCCATCCCAGGCATAAATTTCTCCACCATAATTTTTCTTAAAATATTTAGCATGCTCATCTGTAGATATTTCAGGATTTAATTCTTTATAACCCATTCTTAAAATACTTCTTCGTCCATCTAAATGATTAAGGCATAAGTGATTTAATCCCAAATTATCAATAATTAAATCTAATGTATATTTTCTATCTTGATATTTGCCTTCCAGACTATCATAATTTCCAGAATCCCACATTACGGCAAACATCAGAATAGTTTTATCGTTCATATGAAGATTATTATTTTAATAATTTATAAGTTTATATGTGATAAAAAATTATATTTTTTCCGCTACTATTAACATTAAAAGATATTCAAAATAATGGGGTCCTAATTTTTACATATTTTCCATTTTCTAAAACAGTTTTATCTATAAATTTGCCAAATACCGGAACTGGGTTTTTTACAGGTTTAGATTTTAATATTACTAATTCTGTGCCTTCAGATTTAGATAAACTTTTAGCGTAAAATAAAGCACGATTGTATAACTTTTCTTGTGCATAGTTTCTTCTTTCTATATCAATGACATCAAATTGACTTTCACCATCCATAAGTATGTAATTACTTCCTGCAATTTTTGATTTAAATTCAACAACATAATCAAATTGGAATGTAGTTTCATGACCTATTACTCCACGATCTATTATTCCATGATTTTGATTTCTTACAGAATATCGAGGCAAACTTATACGATCTGGATTTGTATGTTCTTCTAACGTTACTTTTTGTTCAATGCTCATATTTTTCCAACTAAATCTAATCCTGGTTTTAATGTCTGTTTTCCAGGTTTCCAGCTAGCAGGACATACTTCTCCTTTATGTTCTCTTACATATATAGCTGCATGTAACTTTCTTAAAATTTCTTCTGCACTTCTTCCAATGCTATTGTCATGAATTTCATATGCTTTTAATATTCCATCAGGATCTATAATGAACGAACCTCTTAAAGACAAGCCTTCTTCTTCAATATATGTTCCAAATTCTTTGCATAATTTACCAGCAGGATCTGCCAACATTGGATATTTAATCTTTTTAATTGATGGTGAATTATCATGCCAGGCTTTATGGACAAAAACTGTGTCTGTACTTACACTTAATACTTCTGCACCTGCTTTTTTAAATTCATCATATAAATCTGCTAATTCCACTAATTCTGTTGGGCAAATAAATGTAAAATCTGCAGGATAAAAAGCTAATACAAGCCATTTTCCTTTAAAATTTGATAATTTCACTTTCTTAATCTCATTATTATGAAATGCTTCTAATTCAAAATCTGAAATTTGTTGTCCTATTTTTACCATTTTACTTTTTCTCCTTTATATTTTTAATAAATCAGTCATTTATAATAATTTTGGTTACAAACTGTAATATTGAAAAATTTTATAAGTCTTTCTTCAATATAGATTTGATGGTTTACAAGGTAATTTCATTTTATAAATATATAGAAATAGAAAATCCAGAAATTTTAAGAGATGAAATGAGGAAAAGATGTAATGAACTAAATATACTTGGAAGAATATTAATTGGAAATGAGGGGATTAATGCATGTGTATCTGGAAAAATAAAAAATATTGATGATTTTAAGAAAGTGATTATGATTAATGATAAATTTAAGAATTTAACATTCAGAGAAGAAGAAATTGACAATTTTAAACACCATAAATTAGTTGTTAGAGTCAGAAAAGAAATTGTTCATTTTGGACATAAAGTTGACATGAATAAAAAAGGCAAACATATTAAACCAGAAGAATTAAAGAATTTGCTTGATAAAAATGAAAACATTATATTAATTGATGCAAGAAATAATTATGAAACTGCAGTTGGAAAATTTAAAGATGCAATAACTTTACCAATAGAAACTTTCAGGGAATTTCCTTTGGCTATAAAAAAATTTGAAGATTTAAAAGACAAAAAAATTGTTACATACTGCACTGGAGGAATTAGGTGTGAAAAAGCTTCTGCATATTTAGTAAATCAAGGTTTTGAAAATGTTTATCAATTAGAAGAAGGAATTATAAATTATATTAATAAATTTCCAAACGACTATTTTGAGGGAAGCTGTTTTGTTTTTGATGATAGGTTAATATCGAGAAACGGAAATATGATTATTAGCAAATGTGAATTATGCAATAAAGAATCTGATGAATACATTAATTGTCATAATATTGACTGTAATAAATTATTCATATCATATAAAGATTGCCAAGAAAAATTAAATAAACATTGCTCTGAAAAATGTGAAAAGGTGAAAAGGCACAGACCTGAAACTGGAAAGTGGTATGATGCATTAGGAATTGTTAAAAATTATTATAGAAAAACAAAGATTGTAGAAACCAGACTAAACAAGGGAATAAAATTAAATGAAAAAATTAAATTTATAGATAAAAATAATAATGAAACTGAACAAGAGATTATAGAATTAAGAAACTTTCATGGTGAAAATATTGAATCTGCAAATCCTGGAGAAATTATTACTTTTCCTGTATCACAAGATGTAAGAAAAAATGATAGGATTGTCTTATATGGGTAATATTATTGAAGAATTAAAAAAATTGGAAATTGAGAGTATTTCTAGGGATATACATATAGTTGGAAGTGAAAAGGGTAAATGGATACATGAGAAAATTTTAGAATTAAAACCTAAAAAAATTTTAGAATTGGGAACTGCAACTGGTTATAGCGGCATTATACTTGGGAGCGAAGGTGCTGAATTAGTTACAATAGAAAAAGATAATCAAAGAGCAGATGAAGCAAAAGAAAATTTTAAACAATTTGGAATAAATGCTAATATTATAATTGAAGATGGTGTAGAGATTGTCAATGGAATTACATCAAATGAAAAGGAAGCATTTGATTTGATTTTTATAGATTTTTACAAGAAAGGATATTTTAAAGTTTTAGAAGATTGTTTAAAATTAGTTAAAATTGGAGGTTATATAATCGCAGATAATATTACTTTTGAAGGTTGCCAGGATTATCGGAATGCTATATTGAATGACAACAGACTTAAGACTGAGATTATTAACATTAAGGATGGATTAAGTATTAGCAAAAGATTAGCTTAATTTTTAACATTTGATATTCCAGACTTCAGAAATTTTTGCAAGATAAGTTTATAAAGAATAAAATTTTAATAATTATAGGTGGAAAATGTTAGAAGCAATACAAAACAAATGGATATGGCTTGGGCTTGGATTAATTGCAGCTTTTATAGCTTATAAATTATTCACAAGAAAAGATCCTGTAATTGAAGAAATTGAAAATGAATATAATGATTTACTGAATTCTGATAAATATAAGGTTAAAGGACAATATTCTGATTAAAATTAAGACCACGAAAAGGTTAATAAATAGAGTTAGATAATTCTTATATGAAGAAATATTTAGCTTATACTTTATCACAAGAAGCATTTTATGATTTTGAAGAACATTTTTCTAGATTAGGATTTATTTACCATTCAGACGAAATTTTTATTCTAGATCGCGTTAATCTTCAAATTAATGGCATTAATCTGATATCTCGTGAAACTAATGAATTTTTAGTTTTAGAGGGTTCTCGCTTAGAAAGAGAACTAAATAAATTTTTAAAAAGCAAAGCATAAAACACTATTTGTTTTTAATCTTATATGGCGAAAGCTTTAAATAATGTTTTATTAGACAAATATTTAAGATGATAATTCCGATTCGATGTTTGAGTTGTGGCAAACCTGTAGCGCATTTGTGGGAAGATTATAAAACTAGAACTGCAAATGGAGAAGATCCTAAAAAAGCAATGGATGAATTAGGTTTAGAGAGATATTGCTGCAGAGCATTATTTCTGGGTCATGTAGATTTATTAGATACAATTGCTAGATTTAAGAAAGCATAGATTTATTCTAATTTGAGAAAAGTTTTTATAAATAATTAATTTCTAATATTTTATATGAGAGATGAAGAATTTTTAAAAAAGAGGTTAGATTCTATATGGGAATTATTATTCTCTGATATTGAAAAGAAAAATAGGGTTGTTGTAAGATTCAAAGGAAAATGGAGAAATAAATTTGGGCATATTAAAAGATTAAAAAATGGTGACTCAGAAATTGTTGTAAATAATTATTTTAAAAATGAAAAAATTCCTGAATATATTATAGATACTACTTTAGCACATGAATTAGTTCATTATATGCATGGATTTAATAGTCCACATCCAAGAATGTATAAACATCCGCATAAGGGGGGAATTGTAAATAAAGAATTAAAGAAAAGGGGTTTTGGAAATATGCTTGCTTTAGAAAAAAAATGGATAAGAAATGAATGGAGAAATATTGTAAAGGAAGAATTTAAACCAAGAAAACAAAAAATAAGAATATTCAGGTGGTTTTAAACTGCAAGCATCCTTATTGATTTATTTTTTTTTAACAAGATATTCAGTTATAACATTTTTTATGGCATTTACATATTCTGCACTCTTTCTCCATAATTCCTGACTACTTGGTTTTTCTAATTTAATTTCTATTGTCTCATAAAGTGAGATAATCTGCCCATTTGAAGCAATAACTGAGTCTAAGTTGAATCCGCATTGATCAATAACTCTTGCTTCTATGACTGTCTTTATCCTGTGTTCTCTTTCTTCACATTTAATTACTATAGAATATCCTTCAACTTTGCCAGATAAAGAATTGTGTGTATTTTCGGTTTCTCTCTCTGAAAAACTTATCTGTAACCAACCCTGAGAATCTGCACCTTCAAAATTTAATTCATATACCATTTAATCACTAATATTGCAAAGTTAACTTGTTTATATTCATTTTTAATGGGCTTATTTTGTGTCTTAAATAGCCAAAAAACAGGTAATTAGTCTTTGATTTTGAATTTTGTATATTTCCTGCATTTAAAACAAGTGTAAACAATCATCTTATTTCTTGTTCTTATTCTATAATTTGATTTTTGAAAATAAGAGTTACAATGCCTGCAAAATTTTCTTTTTAATTCTCTTGGTATTGGCACATTAAATTTCATTCCTATTTTTCTTGCTAATTCAACATACCTGTCTGCTTTATCTGTATTTAACTTTGCTTCATTAAACAATTTTTTTATTGTTTCCAAAACTTCTTTCTTTTGCATTATAATTTAATGATTCATTAAGTTTATATATATTGATGAAAATTAAATTTTCTTATGCCCTACGGATTTACACATATGATATTTGCATGGTTAATTGGAAAAACTATTGCTTATTTTAAAAATATTAAAATTATCATTCCTGAATGGTTTTTCTTAATTTTTGGTGCAATATTTCCTGATATAGATTATTTAATACAATGGACTACCGGAATATCAGTTCATCGCTTAATTACACATAGTTTAGTTATGATTGTTTTAGGTTTTGTTTTATGTTATTTCTTAATTTATCTTTATAATAAATACTTTAAATCAAACTTAAATGCTAAAATAATTTCTTTATTCTTTTCTATAGGCATATTAAGCCATATTATTGCTGATATGGTAATGGGATGGCCTGGAGTTCCTCTACTTTGGCCTTGGGATAAGTGGTTTTATTTTTTTATAATTTTAGCAGAACCTTTTAGATCAATACCAATACAGGAAAGGAGCATTGAAATGCTTGCAAGTGCTGTTAAATGGGCAATATTTGATATTGGATTAGGTGCTGCATGGATATTTTATCTAATTATTACTAAGAAAATAAAAGAATTTTAAGCATACAAATATATTTCATCTAAAATATCTGTTGAATCTTTTTGCAATTTAGAAGCCTTATCGTATCTCATTTTCTTGCCTGCTTGTTCTACTCTTTTAATTAACAAAAATTCATTTACAGAACTATCTTGATAACTTTTTATGACATCATCAATTCTTTCATTTAACAAATGGGCTGCCACTATAAGGTCTTTAGGATAAGGATTTCCTCTTTCATTTTTTTTATAGTCTAATACTAAATAAACATAAATTAAATCTGCTGTGTCTTCTGCACTATATCTTAATTCCAGACCAAATTCTTCATATTTTTGATTATATCCATTAATTCTTTTTTTGTTATTTTTTCTAATTTTAATTCATTTATAAATAATTTAGAAACTGTTTCAAATTTTTCTGTAAAACTATCTCTTCTCAATACCATTTGTAACACCAAATTTTAATGAAAATAAGGCGGGCAGCTAACCATACTTCCCGTACGGAGTACAGTACTATATGGAACGTGGGCATTCTTAATTTCCGAGTTCGAAATGAGATCGGATGTGACCATGCCACTATGACCGCCCTATAGTTTAGGAATAATGAATCCTTTAAAAGAGTTTTGGTAGATAATTTTTATAATATTTATTTGTTGTTACTTATTAGTAATATAATTACGAAAACTTTATAAACTAAGAGATTATTTAAATTTTTATGACAGACTATACTGAAATTTACAGAAGCAAAACAGGAAGATTGGAAGAAGCATTAACTCCTGAAAGTTTTATTACAGATGCTAAACCACAGATATATCCAGATGATTTGTTATTTATAAGAGGATTAGATAATGTAACCTTTAGAGAAAACATACCATTTAAAGATACTTATTTTGTAATTGATATTGGGCATGCACATCTTCCAGGAATTGGAGTTAGTTTAATGAATCAAGGAATAGATGTTAGTTATTTTCTTCCAAAACAATCACATCCCAGAATTCAAAAAACAATCTCGTTTTATGCTGATAAACAAAAAATAGCAAAAGATAATTTAAGAGAAATTTTAGGTTATGCCACTTTAATAGACTGTCATAGAGCCTCCATATTGAAAGAGTATCCCTTTTATTTTCTTGATGATAAAGTTTTACCAAACCCAGATAAACTTAGAGAATTGGGAATAAAAAGAGTTGTTTATCTTGATGAATCGTGTATAGATCGTGAAAGATATAATAAAATTATGAGAGAGTTTAGAAATAGATTTATAGAATATAAAGATGCTGGATTTGAAATAAAATTTCATGGAATTGATATGCGCGAACATAGTAAAGATAATTATCTGCCAAATCAAAATGGTGAATTATTTATATCTGAAAGAGAAATTACAGATATGGTTGAGTGCAGAGATTTAGAAAGATTTAAGGATATTGTCCTTAGTATATCTTATGATGAAATCATTAAAAATTTTGAAAGTAGAAAAAAATAATTTTAATGTTAAAATATGTAAATCTTTAATTACTAAAGGAATTGGCTTAATGTTTAATTTTTTTAAAGAAGAAGGGATATTAATGGTATTTCGTAATGAGACTAAAACTGCATTACATACTTTCTTTGTTCTGAGAAAAATAGACATTGTTTATTTTAATTCTGAGAAAATAGCAGTAAAATTATTAAAAAATGTTAAACCCTTTAGATTCTATATTAAAGGAATTAAGTCTAAGTATATTTTAGAAGTAAAAGACTGCAAGAATATTAAGATTGGAGATAAATTAAATTACTCTGATTGATCTTAAGTACAGATATAGTAATATAATAAGGATTAATAATATCAGTATTCTCGGATCAATAATTCGCCCTTTTTTATTTAAAGCAAATAATATATCTATTTTATTTTTATTATTAATAAGCCTTATCTTAAAATTTTTCTATTATTTTGAAATATTTTCATTTTACTGAATTTTTTAGCCATGCATCTATACCGCCATCAATACTTTTTACATTAAATCCTTTTTGTTTTAAAAATAATGCAGCCTGAAAACTTCTTATTCCTTTATGACAATAAACAATTATTTGCTTATCTTTTGGAATTTCATTTATTCTTGATTCTAATTCATTTAAAGGAATTAATTTAGAATTTTCAATCTTCATTTCTTCATATTCTTCTTTAGTTCTTACATCTAAAAAGAAAATATTTTTTAATTTTTTAACTTCTTTTACATCTATTTTTAATTCTTGCATTTCTTCAATAATTAACATGACCTTAATAAAACTATTTTATTTACCTGAGAACCTATAAAATCCTTAATATATTGATTACCATTAAAGTTATCTAATCTTATTATCTCTTCTATTAAACTGCTTTTATTTTCATTTAATTCATAATAATATGGGATATAATACCTTTTGGATTTGATTGGCTTTAGATTATTATAGTTGTAAATAGAAATAAATGGAGTCTTTTCTGAAATTTTAGTAAAATCAAAAATGGCTTTCCAAAAATCCTTAATAGGGTATATTTTAATAAATTTCAATGGATTTCTATAATAATCCTTTATGCAATCTTGCGATTTTGCAGCCTTTAAGAATTCAGAATCCCAATTAAACCTTTCTCTTTTTATCTCTTTTTCTAAGTTATATTCTGTTCTGTCTGTCCCTAAACTTAGAATTTCTGCAAGTCTTTCTTCTCTATTAAATGTTGGAATTTCAAATATCCTGCAACAAAATTCTCTTTTTCTTCCTATGTATTCTTTTAGTTCTTTGGGAGAATATTTTCTATAAAATACATTTACATCATTTCTGTCCACAATTATATTTGTATCTATTTCAAAACTTACTAATCTATCCATTAATAATCTCCCAGAACCCCTTTTATAAGATAAATTTAGAAATATTATTAAAGCTATTGGCCAAAAATTTAATCTGATAATGTCCTGGAATCTGATTTTGTTCTTTTAATTAAGCCAAGTTCTTCATCTAATTCTCTTGCCATATCTTCTAAATCCTGAAACATTCCCAATAAATCTTTTTTAATTTCTAAAGTCACGTTTTCTAAATTCTCTGCTCTTAAAATGTATAAATTTTTTTGTTTTAATACTAATCCTGACTGATTTAGTTTATTTAAATGATGAATTACTGTAGCTCTTGTCAAATGTGATTTAAAGGCTATTTGATCACTTGTTAATGGCCTCCCAAATCTTGCGGCTTTTAATAATTCTATAAATACCCTGAAGCATGATTTTTCTTTGTCTCTTTCTCCAAATAAACCAAAACTTTCAGAGAACCACTGCAAATCCCTGTTTACTTCTTTTTGAGATGGTTTCTTAATCTTTATAATTGTAATCCTAGATACCATAAAGGATTAAAGTATACTAAACTTATAAGCTTTTGTTTATTTTTTAGTAAAATTATATTATAAATATGGAAATTTCTTAAATGAATTTATTAAAATAGTTTAATGGCAAAAAAAATAAGATTAAGACAAGCAAGGTATATTAAACCAAAAATAAAGGCAATATGCCCTTTATGCAATAAGTATGTTAAATCTTTAGAAGCACATTTGCATGATAAACATTTAGGAGAAAAGTCAGCAGAAATTTAATAGCAAGCTTTATGAATTTTTTTATCAAATTTTATTAAAAATGATAAATTTATTTATTCAAGAACAAGAACAGTATATTGAGCAACAAAAAGTTAGAGTTGAGAATATTAGAGTTTTATATAGTTTACATGGAAATAGTCATTTTCAGCATATTGTTAATAACTTGCTTATGCCTTTGAGAGCTTATGTTGACATTATTAAAACAGGTATAAATACACAAGATTTAGATGAATACAGCCAGAAAATAGATATTGACAGAAAAACACTTGATATTTATTTTTCAATTATTGATGAAGGAGGGAAAAAACCTTTTTCTGCTTATGGAGATATTTTAAGAAGGGAATTTGAAGCTAATGATGGATTTAATCATTTAGAAAATTCTGAATTAAAAAAAGAAGCTGCAAGACTTAATTGCGCTGAATCTGAACCATTAGTACATATTAATAACATTTATAGACAATTAAATGGAAAAGATTTAGAATTTTTGGTTAATAGCAGATAGATTTAATTTAATATATAATTTAACGATTTTTAGTGAAAATGCCAAGTATAACTAAAACCTGAAAATATTTTAATTATCAAGATATTGGTTTCTATTAGATAAATACAGGTTTAACTTATGGTATTTCAAAATTATCTTCTTCTAAAAGATTAAAATTGTCTGTTTCTAAATCAATTCATTAAAACATTTAAATTTGTTTATAGATTCATCAATCATGGTCTCTTTAGTTCTTTATTAAAAACTTATGCCAGTTGATTTTATTAAATTTATACCAAAAAGCTTAAATAGTTATTACTTTATAGTGGTATTAAGAAAAATAAAAAACTTTATAAATAAGTTCATTATACATATATTTAGTTTAACTTAAGTCAACAGGAAACAAGATAATGAAAAATAATGCTGAAAATCACCAAAAAAAGGAAGAAAATGTTCCTAATACTGAAATAGAGCAATTAAAAGTCCAATTAGATCAATATACGAATAATTTAAAGAGATTACAGGCAGATTTTGAAAATTATATAAAAAGAGCTGAAAAAGACAAGCAAGAATTTACTAAATATGCAAGCCATAGGTTAATTTCCAAATTACTGAATACATTAGATGATTTTGAAAGAACGCTTAATATAGTCGATGTGGTAAATGATAAAGCGATAAAGGAAGGTATAGAAATGGTTTACAAACAGCTTCAAAAAATACTTACAGAAGAAGGAGTTAAACCTATAGAAGCAGCAGAAAAAAAATTTGATCCTTATATGCATGAAGTTTTGGATATAGTTGAAGGAAAAGAAGACAATAAAATTGTAGATGAATTGCAAAAAGGATATTTATTACATGATAAAGTTTTGAGAACTTCAAAAGTCAGGATTACTAAATCACAAAGCAAAGAAATGTCTAAGAATAATAATGAAAACAAAAGTGAAATTAACGCGGAGGAACAATAAAATGTGCAGTCTTGAAGCTATAACAGGAAAAGTTGAATATGCGCCAGCATTGAGGCATGACCATAATTATACAAGAAATTATATTCCAATTTTAATAACACCATCTACATCAGGAGTTACATACAGATCAGCAAGTTATGTTGGAAAAAATTATGTTTAGGAGGAAAAAATGGGAATAACAATAGTTGAAAGCGGAAGTTTAACAACACCTTTTGAGTGTCCAATTTGTATGGGTATATTTTACTTTGATAATGATTATGTCAAACATAAGTGTAGGAAAAAGAAATAATTCAAAATTAACAAAAAAGGGCTATAAGAAAAATAATTAATATGTTTGGAGGAAAATAAAATGGGAAAAATAATAGGTATTGATTTAGGAACATCTAATTCAGCAGCGAGTATTTTGCAGGCAGGAAGACCAGTTATAGTACCAAGTGCAGAAGGAACGAGTTTATATGGTAAAGCATTTCCAAGTGTGGTTGCATTTACAAAAGATGGTCAATTATTGGTTGGAGAACCAGCAAGAAGGCAGGCAGTATCTAATCCTGAAGGAACTGTAATGGGTGCTAAAAGAAAAATGGGCACTAATTTTAAATATAAAATTTATAATAAAGAATATACACCACAACAAATATCTGCATTTATTTTACAAAAGATAAAGAAAGATGCTGAAGAATTTTTAGGTGAAAAAGTTGAAAAAGTTGTAATAACTGTACCTGCATATTTTGATGACAATCAGAGACAGGCTACTAAAGATGCTGGCACAATAGCCGGGCTTGAAGTTGTACGAATTGTGAATGAACCTACTGCTGCTGCTTTAGCTTATGGAATTGACAAGCATGGAAAAGAAGCAAAAATTTTAGTATTTGATTTTGGTGGTGGAACATTAGATGTAACTATAATGGATTTTGGAGATGGGATCTTTGAAGTCAAGTCGACAAGCGGGGATACTGAGTTAGGTGGAACTGATATGGATCTTGTTGTTATGAATTTTATAATTGATGATTTCAAGAAGAAAGAAGGTGTAGACTTAAATGATGACAGGACTGCAATACAGCGTGTAAGAGAAGCTGCAGAAAGAGCAAAAATAGAATTAAGCACAATGCTTGAAACTGACATTAATTTACCTTTTATTTACAAAAGTAAAAATCTGCAATTAAAATTAACAAGGGCTAAATTAGAAGAACTTGTTGACTCTATTGTGCAGAGATGTAAAAAACCAGTATTGCAAGCTTTAAAAGATGCAAAATTAAAACCTGAAGAAGTTGCAAATATAATTTTAGTTGGCGGACCTACAAGAATGCCAATTGTCAAAAAGTTTGTAGATGAAATATTAGGAAGACCTGCTGAAAGAGGAATAGATCCAATGGAATGTGTAGCAATGGGCGCTGCAGTTCAGGGAGGAGTTTTAGCAGGAGAAGTCAAAGACATTTTATTATTAGATGTTACTCCTTTGACTTTAGGTATTGAAACATTAGGTGGAGTGAGGACTCCAATAATTCCCAGAAATACAACAATACCAACTAAAAAGTCCCAAACATTTAGTACAGCAGAAGATAATCAGACAGCTGTTACAATACATGTTTTACAAGGAGAAAGGGAAATGGCTGCTGATAACAGAAGCTTAGGAAGATTTGACTTAGTTGGAATTCCGCCTTCTCCAAGAGGAATACCCCAAATTGAAGTTAGCTTTGATATTGATGCTAATGGAATATTACATGTTGCTGCTAAAGATTTGGCTACGAAAAAAGAACAAAATATCAAAATAACTGCATCTACTAAACTAGATAAAGGCGATATTGAAAAAATGCAGAAAGAAGCTGAACAGTTTGCTGAAGATGATAAGAAGAAAAAAGAATCTGCTGAACTTAAAAACGAAGCAGAAGCTTTAGTTTATACAATAGACAAAACTATAAAGGATGTGGGAGAGAAACTTGATAAAACTCAAATTGCTGATCTTGAAAAAGATAAGAATGAGCTTAAGGATTTGATAAAATCTGATGATACTTCCAATCTTAAAAAGAAACTGGATGATATAAATAAGAAAATACATGAAATGTCTACAAAAATGTATCAAGAAGCTATGAAACAGGAAACAGAAGCAAAAGACCATGAAGTGAAAAATGATAAAAGTGGAAAACGGAAAGATGAGAAGGCTGTTGATGCAGAAATTGTAGATGAAAAGGAAGATAAATAAAACTTCCTAAATTTTTTATTTTTTATAAAATGGAAAACTACTATAGAAATTTAATTAGGGGACTATTGTTAGGAGTTTTAGAAGATTGAAAAAATTTAGATGGTAAAGTTTATAATGGAATGGCTGGAATAATTACTATAAAAGAAAATAAAGCTAAATTTGAAATAATTACAGAATAAAAATGGCAGAAGATTATTATGAAGTTTTGGGATTAAAGAAAGATGCTTCTAAAGAGGAAATTAAAAAAGCATATAAAACTTTAGCAAAAAAATATCATCCTGATGTAAATAAAGAATCTGATTCTGCTGAGAAATTTAAGAAAATTTCTGAAGCTTATGCTGTATTATCTGATGATACTAAAAGGCCACAATATGATCAATTTGGAAAAGAAGGTTTTCAGAATAAATATTCACAAGAAGACATTTTCAGGAATTTTGATTTTAATGATATTTTTGGGGATATTTTTTCAGGCGATGGAAGCCCTTTTGAAATGTTTTTTGGTGGTGGAAGAAAAAGACAGAAAAGAGGAAGAGACTTAAGATATGATATAGAAATAGAATTTGAAGAAGCAATATTTGGATGCACAAAAGAAATTGAAATTAAGAAATTAGATATTTGTGATACTTGTGATGGAACTGGAAGCAAAGATGGTAAATTAGAAGCTTGCAAAGAATGTAATGGGACTGGGCAAGTAAGAGTAAGCAGAAGAACTCCTTTTGGAAGTTTTGTACAAGTAACTGGATGCAGTGCTTGTAATGGTGAAGGAAAAACAATTACGCACCCATGCAAAGAATGTAATGGTTCTGGAAGAGCACATAAAATAAAAAAATTAAAAATAAATATTCCTGCTGGTGTTGATAATGAATCTCAATTAAGAGTTAGTAAAGAAGGAGAATCTGGAGTAAGGGGAAGTATTTCAGGAGATTTGTATATTGTCATTTACGTTAAAGAGAGTGAAATATTTGAAAGAGAAGAAAATAATATTTATCTAGAAGTTCCAATAAGTTTCAGCCAAGCTGCTTTAGGTGATGAAGTAAAAATACCCACTTTAGAAAAGGAAGTCACTTTAAAAATTCCTTCAGGAACACAACCTGGTGATAAATTTAAATTAAGTGGAAAGGGCGCACCATATGTTGATGGTTATGGCAGAGGAGACCAAATAGTAATTGTTAGAGTAATTACACCTAAGAGTTTGAATAAAGAACAAAAAAAATTGTTTGAAGAATTAAAGAAAAATGAAGATAAAAAAAGTCTGCTTGATAAAATAAAAGAATTTGCAAAAGGAAAATTATAAAATTATTTTTATACTGGATCATTTAATATTAATGTTGTTATTTTTTTAACAAATCTAAATTGTTTTCTTATATCATTTATTATCTGATAAAAGTCGTTAATATTTTTGGCATTAATTGTCAATTCTATATCATATTTTCCTATCTGCCTTACTAAATAATCTATTCCTTCTTTATATTGACAATAAGTCATGAATTTTTTAATTTCTGTTTCTTTATGATTTCCTAAACTTATTAATGCTATACATGGCTGATAATTAAGTGACGCTGTATTAATTTTTGTTTTAAATCCAGATATTACATTTAATTTTATTAATTTTTTTATTTTAGAAGATATTAATCTTGGATTTATTTTTATTATTTTAGACATATTAAGGATTGTTTCTCGTGAATTATCTTTTAATAATTCTATGATTCCTTTTTCTTCTTTTGTTAAGTCTATACTTTCTATATTGTAGTTAAAAGTCTGGAATATTCTATTATTTTTTTCTTCAATGAATGACTTGCTTATTTCAAAAGCGTACAATACTATTGAAACTTCTTTCTCTAATGTATAATCTGATATTTCTTTTAATAATTCGCTCATATTTGTTTTATCTTTTTCTGTTTGTATTTTAAAACTTAATAGTAAATCATATTCTCCTTCGCAGAATGTATGCCATGCGCAAGTCTTATGGTTTTTTATAATATTTTTTATTTTATTTATAATTTCATCATTCAACCTTAATAATTTTAGATGTACAGGATATAATTTGTAATCTATTATTGAATAGTTTATTTTTGTATTAAATTTATTTATTATCTTTAATTCTTTTAATCTATTAATAATCTTTAAAACACCTTCTGGGGAAAGCCTTGTTTTTTTAGCTATTTGATTTGCTGATAACCTACAATTCTGTTCTAATAATGTCAATACTTTCCTTTCTGATAAATTTAATTCTTTCATTAATTTTGATATTCTGTTAAAATATATAAATTTACTGATTTCTTCATATTTTATATTATTTTAGGTATATTTATCAACTTTATTCTAAAATAAGTTAAAATAACATAACAACAATCTTTTTCCATGACAATAATAGAAGACACAATTAGAGACATGTTGAAACAATTTACACCTTATTCAAAGCTTCAGGAAGAATATATATTAATTTTTCACAACGTGCATTAATAATATTAAGGAAAATAGGAGAATAAAATGATAGAGAGATTAAGAAAAGATTTAATAATAAATGCCAAGAGAATAATTAAAGATTATGATCCGTCCCATGATATGCATCATTCATTAAGAGTATTAAAAAATGCTGAGTACATACAAAAACATGAAGGCGGAGACTTAGAAATAATAATACCAGCAGCGATATTCCATGACGCAGTAAATTATCCTAAAAATGATCTAAGATCAAAAAATTCTGCAATAGAAAGCGCACAAATAGCTGAAAAAATACTAAGAAATATTAATTATTATAATAAGAATAAAATTGATAGTGTGAAAAAAGCAATAATAGAACATTCATACAGCAATGGAATAAAACCATATATAAAAGAATCAAAAATAGTGCAAGATGCAGATAGATTAGAAGCAACAGGCGCAATAGCTATAATGAGAACCTTCTGTTCAACAGGTCAAATGAAAAGAAAATTCTACAATCCTGAAGATCCATTCTGCAGGAATCATGAACCAGACCCATTGAATTATGCCATAGACTTATTCTATAAAAGATTATTAAAAGTAAAAGACTTGATGAATACAAAAACAGCAATAGAATTAGCAGAAAAAAGAACAGAATTTTTAAGGCAGTTTATAATACAGCTAGAAAAAGAAATATAGTCAATCAACAAGTGCGTTTATTAAACCTAAATATTTAGCAATTAACCATAAAAATAAGATTACCAAACTAACCCAGAATACTATATTCCAGTTAATTTTTATTTTTTCATTATTTTAGTTGAAATCATAATTTCTTTTTAATAAACCCATTAGTTCTTTATCGAAACATAGGAATTTTTCTCCATTTTTTAAGCACATATACAAAATACAATAATCTACAAAACTTATTTTCTTTTTAATTTTGTTTGCTAAATTTATGATTAATTGCAATTCTGATTCATTAAAATAATAAATTTCTATATCCTTATTATTTTTTATTTTTTCAATTATGTTCAAAGCAAAATCAACACCTTTTCTATAACATAAAACAGTAAACATTTCTTCTAATACTCTATCTATAATTATTATTTTTTCTGCATTAATTTGCATTTTTTCTAATGATTTTTTATGCATTTCATGATCCTGACTAAAAAATGGAACTAAGAAAGATGTATCGGCTATCATTTACTTACCCCGTATATTATTTCATCAATGTTAATTTTTACTTTTCTTCTTTTTTTAGGCAATTTTTCAACCCATTCAATTAGGTCTTTCATATTTTCTGTTTTAAATTTAGAATTTCCTATATTTTCAATTATTACATCGCTAAAACTCATTCCTTCCTTCTTTATTTTTTTTAGCATTTTGTACGCCTCTTCAGATAAACTTATTACTTTCACCATATGCACATAGTATACACATACATATTTAAATATTTTTACTATTATTTATATTCTAGAGTTTATAAGCCTTTCTTGAAAAGTTTGCATAACTTTAGAAATTAAACAAATTTATTTATAATTTTTAAATATTCTTTATTTAATCCAGATAGTCTAAATAAAACTACTTTTTTAATCCCCAATTCCTTACATAATAATAAATCTCTTTCTAATTGTTCTACTGATAATAAGGATTCATTTCCATTGATACCTGTATCTAAACATCCTAACCCTACAATTAACCTATCATTGTACTTTGATTTTAAGCTTGATATTTCTTCTTTTAAGAAAAATTCAGGATAGTTTCTTACTGAAGTGTAAACCATTTTTATAACATAATTATCATAAATATTAGGATCAAACTGCAAACCAAATAAGCTGAATAAAAATTTTGTAAATCTAGTTTCTATAAAATATTCTGCTGTATATATCTGCCCTTTATAATTTTTAAAAAATGATTTTATCAATCTTTTATTTTTAAGAAAGAATGGCAATTGAGTTATTAACAATTTTCTTTTTCTAGGAAGTTCGGCATCCCACAATATTGAAATTTTTTCTTTTAATAAATTATGAAAATTTCTCAGCAATGCTTTGCGTTTAGCGAATGGAGAAAACCAATATCCTTCATTTATGTTTAATACAGGCCAGTAAATTAATTCTTTTACATTTTTATATTTTGATTTAATCTGTTTTTCATATAACTTAAATCCTTCAATTGAATAATCTGCAAGAAAAATTTTAGTATTAAATTTTATTAATTCTAATTTAGATAATGATTTTCCATTTGGGAATTCTTCAAAGAAATATATTTCCATTAGAATGAATACTAGTTTATTCTTAAAATAATTTTCCTTTTTAATAAAGCAAAAAATATCTAAATTCAACTAGGATTAATCCCAGATATGGCACAAATATTTAGTTTTTTCCCTGCTTTCAAAAATATCTTCTTCTTCGTCTCTGGTTTCATCTATTTCCTTTCCTACATTTTCAATTGGTTATCAATTATTCATAGAAAATCCAATAATTATTGCTAAAATTATTATGACTATTATTATGCCTGCCCAAATTATCAATTTTTTGTTTTCCATTATAGTTTATTAGTTTTTAATTTTAATAAACAATTAGTAAATAATGCATATAGAATATATTATCACTATATAATAGTAATATTTAAATAGATTCCTATTTTTATAATTTTTATATGATAAATTTAAAAAATTTAATAATGGCTGGCAGCCTTATTATTGGGAGTTCAGTATTACCTACAATTGCAGGATGTGCCACAATCAAGGAAATAATTGAGCAGGATCATGTAGAAGGATGTGATTTTTTAGGTGATTCAATTAAACAAGCGCTTTCAAGGCCTGCGATGTCTTTTTCTTACAGAGATTTAATAGAAGACCATACCTCTTTTGGAATAGAAGATTTTCATGGCAGTTCTGCAAGCGGGTTTTATGCTGGCACAAAAAATAATTATAATTATTATTTAAGCACTGACCATTTTAAAATTGAAAAGAATAGAGCATATTTTCTAAATGGTTATAAATTAAATGAAGAAATGCTGGAAAAAATAAAAGAAAAGACTGCTTTAGGCATAACTTTATTTAGAGGAAAGAAACAGGATCTTGCAATGAGGTTGCCTATAATGAATGGCACTTATTTTGATAAGTATGTAAGAGATATTCTAGAAAATCCAAAAGATAGAATACATTTAATAATAGTTCACTCTCCTAAAAGAAAATCACACCAAAATGTAATATTATATAATACTAAAGTGATTGGATTAGAAGATAATATACCTTATAGTTGGGACATAAATAAAAGTGATCCATCTCTAACAATAAATATTTCTAATCTTATTTTTGAAGGAAGTTCTGGTGGGACAGTATATCTTACTAAAAGCTCAGGAGAAATTTTGGCGGATTTACTTGGCAGACCTTTGCCTATCGGAATTGTAAGAAAATCAATTGGTAATAGCAATAAACAAAGTATAGGGGAAATTGAATTAATTGTTAATAGAAATAAAAATGCCAAATCAGTAGAAGAATTAGATGAAGAAATAAAACAATATGGCGGTGAAATGAAAATAGAATTAATTTTAATGCCTTATATTCATACATTTTTAGAAAGTGAAAATTTATCTCCTGAAACTCCTGCTGAACCTGCAATTTTTATCAGTAAAATTAAAAACCAATCATAAGGAGCATACAATAAATTTATAAAGTTAAGATAATACTAAATTCTTATGGCAGCATGGATTTGGGTTTTATTAGCAATTGTTATAGTATTAATTTTATGGTTTATATTAACTTACAATTCTTTTATCGGGCTTAAAAATAGAGTCGAAAATGCATGGAGCCAGATTGATGTTCAGTTAAAAAGAAGATTTGATTTAATTCCAAATTTAATGGAAACTGTAAAAGGTTATATGAAACATGAGAGAGAAACTTTAAAGGAAGTTACAGCTGCAAGAACAGAGTTTATGAAAGCAACAGGACCTGCTTCAAAAGCCAAAGCTGAAGGCATGTTAGAAGGGGCATTAAAAACAATATTTGCTGTTGCTGAAAGTTATCCAAAACTAATGGCAAATGAAAATTTCATGCAATTACAAGAAGAATTAACTGGAACTGAAAATAAAATAGCTTATTCAAGACAATTTTACAATGATAGTGTGCAGGATTGGAACACTAAATTACAGAGTTTTCCAAGCAATTTTTTAGCTAAAATGTTTGGGTTTGGAAATAAGGAATTTTTCAAGACTGAAGGCGTAGAAAGAGAAGTTGTAAAAGTTAAATTTTAAAAATGGAAGAGTTTGCTGCATTTTTCATATTTATGATGTTCTTTTGGGTAATCTTATTTGCTATAGTTGTTCTTGGATTTATTTTCTGGATAATGATGTTAATTGATGCTGCTCAAAGAGATTTTAAGAAAAGCGAAGATAAAATAGTATGGATATTAGTTATTGCGCTTGCACAGTTAATTGGAGCAATAATATATTATTTTGTTATTAAAAGAAAAAACAAGCATTAGAAATTTAACTATTGGCATATTTCTTCAAAAGTAAAAAAGTTTATAAGTTTGTCCTTTAATTATAATATATGGCAGAAAGAATAAGTTTCTATGAACATATAGCAAGTAATAAAAGAAAAACATATTTCTTAATAGCAATAGTCATAGGATTTATAATTTTCTTAGGATATGTCATAGGTTTATTATTCTTAACACCTGTAATTGGAGTTATATTAGCAGTTATTGTTGGAATTTTATTTACTTTGTTTGCATATTATACAGGGGATAATTTAGTTTTGACAAGTGTTGGAGCAAGAGAAGCTACTAAACAAGAATTTCCGCATTTATGGCATACAGTAGAAGGATTAAGCATTGCTGCTGGAATTCCTATGCCTAAAATTTATGTTGTTGATGATCCAAATCCAAATGCTTTTGCAACTGGAAGAGATCCAAAACATGCAGCAGTTACTGTAACAACAAGTTTAATGGAAATTATGAACAGACAGGAATTAGAAGGTGTAATTGCACATGAATTAAGCCATATTAGAAATTATGATATTAGATATATGATGTTAACTACTGTTTTAATTGGTTTGGTTGTTTTATTAGCTGATTTTATGGTAAGGGCAATGTTCTTTTCTGGAGGCAATAGAGACAGGGAAGGAAGTCTAAACTTAGTTTTAATTGGTGTTGCTTTAGTATTTGCAATATTAAGCCCAATATTTGCACAATTAATTGTTTTTGCAGTTTCAAGAAAAAGAGAATATTTAGCAGATGCTTCTGGAGCAATGATCACAAGATACCCGCCTGGATTAGCTGGAGCTTTAAAGAAATTAAAAGATCATAAAGTTAATCCGAAAACTAAATTAAATAATAAAGCTGTTGAACATCTGTATATTAGTAATCCATTTAAAAATGCTAAGTCATGGCTTTCTACGCATCCCGATATAAACGACCGTATAAAGAAATTAGAAGCGATGTAAAATTTTTTCTAATTTACTTCATATAATAAATGCAAATAGGAATTATTCAATTTTTCGCATTTTTTTAGTTTTAGTGTTTTGATAAATTTTAGTTCTTTTTCTGATTCTATAGAATAACCATCCATAATTGTAGGAGTATCTTTTCCGCCGATTAATACTGGAGATATCACTAATGAAACCATGTCTATTAATCCTTCTCTTATTAAATCTGAATTAACTGTTCCACCTGATTGGATTGTAATTTTGTTTATTTTATATTCTTTTTTTAATTTTATAAATAATTTTCTAAAGTCTATTTTTTTAAAATAAATTATTTTCATATTTTCTTCTTTTATTTTGAAAGCTGGATGATTTTTATTATTGGTTATCAAATAAAGCTTTTTAGTCTTTCTTATTAAATTGTTTATTCCTAATTTAGTAAGATGAGGTTTATTGTCCAAAATAATAAAACTTACAGGCAATTTATTTATATTCTGTATTTTTTTATTCATTCCGATTTTAGTCATTACTTTCCCAGTATTAAAAGAATGTAAATCTGTTTTCTGTTCTAATTGGTAATATTGATTTAAACCTTTTTTCGCACCATATATTTTTGGTAAATCTTTATCAAAATCTCTTTTTTCTATAGTCCCTGTTGATATTTTTCCGTCTACAGAAACCAACATAAATAATGTATTAAAAGTCCTTTGATCCATTTTATTTTTCCAATTCAATAAATGAATCTACTTCTTCCTGAGAGATTGCACAACCCCTTAATTTTAAACCCCATAGTAAAGCATCAAGCAAATCTTCATTTGTTGTATTACTTACTAAATATTTATCCATTAATCCAAATTCATAAGCTATTAACATTAATTCTGTGCTTCTTATAACTTTTACATTTTTAACATATTTAGAAAATTCATTTAACACATCTTTATTTATTCTAATCTTATTATGTAATTTTCTTTCTTGTAATTTTTTAAGTTTTATAGGATCTTCTATCAATAATCTCATTGTTCTTTCATCTACAACATATGCAGAAGATTGTAAATTTATTGCCAAAGCCAGAGCTTCTACTTCAGCTTTGCTTACTAAAATTATTGGTCTGTCATTCATAATAAACATGGAATTTATCTGGTTTAATAAAGAATCAACATCAATATTGTCAGAATATGTTTTTAAGAGATTATTTTTTATTACATTCCTTACTATTAATGCTTCTAATTTAAACATCTTTCCCTGTAAAGGCTTATCAACTAATTCATATTCAACAGATTTTGGAATAAAAAAATCACCTTTAAATTTAGATTTTAATGGCATTAATAAATCCAACAAATTATTTGTTACTAAAGTAATTACACTGCTTGTATCAAAAACTAAATTTTTCATTTGAACAAACTCCTTGCAAATTTTAATCTTTTCTCAGGATCTATAGTAAATGCTTCTTTTGCATCTGCAATGTAAGTTTTTCCTATATAATTCATTAAATCAAATCTTGTTATTCCTAAAAGTTCTGCTGTTCTTCCCAAAGATATCCCGTGCTCATGTATTCTTGAAGCTTTTGAAATTTTTGCCTGTTCAAATACATCCTGAATAGACTGCTGTAATTTTATATGTACTTTGTTTAAATTTTTGATATATTTTGACAATGTATCTTCAAATCCTTGTATATCATTATTTTCTAATTTTTCTTTTGCAACTTCCAAACCTCTGACACAATCATAACAGTAAACTTTAAACCCTTTAAATTTGTTATAATTAAATTCTCTTTCATAAATCTTGCTTAATGAATAGATAAGAACGGCTATAGTTATCGAATATTGATCCTGGACTGTAGTTGCATCGTGTATTGTCTGGTTACTTAAGTCTTTTAATTCCTTAATATTACCTTCTTCTAAAGCTTTCAGAGTTTCTGTAAGAATCCTAATGATATTATTTCTTTGCTGTTCTTCCAAATACTTACACCCTAAAATAGATTATTTCAATTCTTTATAAGTATTTTTATTTAATTTTTATTTATTAATGCAATTTTTCACAGACATATTCTGATTTTTCTATTATTAATCAAATAATTTTATATTTTAAATGTTAATTTTTATAGATTTTGAAAATATTTCTAAATTTTTTGGTAAATGCTTTTTAACTTTAGATTATTTATATTTCTTGAGGTGATTAAAAAATGCTTGAAAATATATTAAATAAAACAAAAATAGGAATAACTACTGCTTTATTTGCACTAAGCATGTATTCATGTGCGTCTACTAAAGTAAGTTCTCCTGTAGTAGATTATGTAAAAAATAAGTTTAATTACAGATCTGAATGTATGGAATGGGACAAGTATGAAAGAATATGTCTGCAGCCAGTAATTGTAGTTAATTTTTAATTTTTTATACAAAAAATGTTTATATTAATTAGACATGTATAATTATGTGGTAATTCATTTGGAATTGTTTTACCTAAAAATATTGCAAATAAAGAGAATATTAAACCTGGAGATAAAATTGATGTAACATTCGTTAAGCATGTCAACAACCCGTTAAAAGAAATATTTGGAACACTAAAGTGAATGCCTAAGATAGATATGCAAAAATTTAAAGATGAAATAAGAAAAGAGGAGGCAGAACGTGAAAAACGCAGAAACAATTTATTTTTTAGATAGTTATGTTATTATAGGAATGGCATACGGCAATGAAAATTATGCAGGTTTTACTAAATTTCCTTTCTTTTCTATCAAATGAAATCTGCTCGAAGTTTATTATTGCTTGTTAAAAAAGTTTGGAGAGAAATTTGATAAATTTGCACCATTTGCATTAACAATCAAAGATGAACATATTTTTTTAGCTGCACAATTCAAACTGAAAAATAATAAAAGAGAATTTTCTTATATTGATGTTTTAGGTTATACAATATCACAAATTGAAGGATATAGCTTTTTAACTGGAGATAAACAATTTGAATTTCTACCTGATGTAGAATATATAAAATAAAAAAGAAAAAATAAATCTATGCTCCTGGCACATTTTTCATCATCTGGTTTAAATCAGTGAACTTCATATTAATAGGCGGCATAAATAAACTATCTTCCAACATCATTTCATTACAACTTACTTTGATATTTGGATCAATATTAGAACCTGAAACCTGTTGGTTATTTCCTGTTGTTTTTGCATCTGTGCATATTTTTGTACCCTGTGTTGAACTTTCACTCCATACCCAAGCACAATTATTTTCATCCAAAATTGTTATTGATTTCATTCCTTGGATTAAAGATTCAGACCTGGCTTTTTTACCTTTAATATAAGTATCTAATTTTACACCCTGTGTATCCATAGTACATTTCATACTTTTTCCAGAACTTATAGCCTGTGCCAAATTTCCTGAAAATCCAGAACCTGAAGTGCTTCCTGTATTCTGTGTCTGGCCGCAGGCAGCTAAAAATAAAATGCCAAAAACTAAAACTGTAAATATTATTTTTTTCATAATATCACCCTCCGTTTTTTATAAATTAACAATCCTATATAAAGTTTCTTAATTGATATTATTCAGAATTAATGTTTACTATTTTATTATAAATTTTATTTATTTCTTCTTCAGAGTAACCAATTAAAGGTTTTAAAATAAATTTTTGGTTTTCTTTTAAATCTATATTTTCAAAAGTTTCATCTGTAACAATAAAATCATTATCATACTCTTCCCTTACTTTAAGTTTAAATGATTTTGCAAACTTATGCATTAATGGAAGGTCACTAGATAAGTAAATTTTACATCCACGTTTCATCATCAGATATGCAGCAACAGAAGCTTTTAATTCATCTTTAACGCGAATGTAAACATAACCTGAACAACCAACTGGCAGGCCACCAGGACCTTTTATTATTTCAGTATAGAGATAAATTTTTCCTGAAATTTCTTCAATTCTTATATTTATTTCTGGATTTTCTAAATTAACTTTTATATCCTTATTTTTAATAATATATTCCCCAATTTCATTATTTAATTCTATTGAATTTTTATTTATTAACTGTATTGTTTTTGAAGATACCCGAAAGGTTTTTTCATTTTTTATTAAAGACAATGCTGTTTCTTTTATTTCATCTGGATTGCATTTTATAGTTTTAGAATAACTATTGACTCCAAAAACTGTTTGTAATTGGTTTATATTTTCATCATTCAAAATTAAATACCTGTTTCTATGTCTTTGTATTTCATCTGGTTTTAGATCTAAAGCAAATCTCATATTTCTCATTAACTTTCTTTCAAAAGTAATCCTGTTTTCTCCTTTAAGGAAGATTTCTCCAATTGTGACTAAGTACATGAATTAAATGTTTTAGAAGAATTAATAAATTTATTTACTGTTTTGCATCTTGTTTTTATATGGTTTTTCCACTATCCTTTCTAAGGTCTGCTGATTTACATCACCTGCAAGAATTTCTATATTCTTTATTCCTGTTCCAATAACCATTTCATTGAGCTTATTGTAACTAACAACACTTGAGTCTGATAATTTTATATCTTCTTTACTATTGCTTGTTAAATAAACTAAAATTGTATCTGAAGGATATATTCTTAATTTAATTTGGTCTAATGCTTTTGATATTCCTTCTAAACTTGAATCCTGATTTACATAATAAATAGCACATTCTATATTTTGATTTGGTCCTGATGCTACATATAAATAACATGGATTAATATTTCTTGATCTTAAAAATCTATAAACTGTTCTTACATTATCTTTATTTTTTAAATCTAAATCATTAGTATTGATTAGTACGCCAAACAAATACTGATCTTCAGTTTTATCTTGCTTTTTAAAAGATTTGAATTTTGTTTCTTCAGTTTTATCAGGAACCTGTTTAGTTATTTCAGTTTGATTTGGTAAATTCTTGGGTTTTGGATTGTCAAATACATCAAATATTGAGTAAGTTCCAATTGCTATTGATAAACCCCCAATTACAACACCCCCTAAAATATTTCTTATTTTCATATTATAATCCAAACTCCTCTTTTATTTTTGCTTCCAGATCAGCACTTTCACTATATCCATCTTGGGCATAAATTATTTGCTTATCTTTTACAAATAATATCCTAGGAAAACCATTTACAACTTCCTTGGTATGACTCTTTATTATTTCTGCTGCACGTTCAGATTCATAATCAATTTTTGTAAATTTTACTTTGCTATCATATTTAGAAGCAATTTTAGGCAGATCCTTTCCTAATACTTTACAGAAAGTGCACCATTTTGTATAAATATCCACAATAACTGGTAATTTTGAATTTAAAACATTAGTTTCATAGTTGTTATAATCTAATTCCAATACTAATGAATTTTTATTTTTATTACCTAAAATTTTTCCATCAATTGTAGTATCTTCAATATTTCCAGTTGTTGCAATTAACCCATCATATTCAATCTCTGAATCTTCCAATAAATTAACTGTAGTTTCTCTACTAATTAAATTTTTAGATAATTCAGAAAGCCTTTCTCTAGAAGGCGGTTTACTTATAATATTTGGATTACGTATAGCTGTCTTATATATTCCATATGCTAAAATAAATGCTTCTTTTACAGATGTTTTACTATCTTTGTTAATATCAAATAGGTTATGGCCAAGAATCTCCCACAAATTTGGAGTAAATAAGTGACATTGTGTAAGGTCTTCTGTATATGTTGGGGAGAAAGAAATTGTTCGATGTTCACTTTTTTTAAATTCTTTTACAATTCCTCCACCATAACATTGATCTGAAAAAGCAATAACTAGATTTAAATTTAGCTCTTCAATTAATCTCCTAAATTTCGCATAAGACAAACCATTTTCATTTTCAAATTTAATTTCTCCTTTAGAACCATGACCAGTTATATAGACAAGCAAAGAATCTTTAGATGTTGCTCTCTCTTTTATAGACTGAATAGCATTTAAAATTCCTTGTTTTGCTGGAGCTTGATTAACTGGAAAATCTAATTTACATTCTGTATTTTGATTTGGACCAGATACAACATAAAGATTACATGGATCTATCTTTTTTGATCTTAATAATTTATAAGCTATTTTAATATTTTTTATATGTCTTTCTTCTAAATCATCATTATTTGTCAAAATTGCAAAAAATTGCCCGTTTTCACTATTTAATTTTTTAGTAACAATTACAGACTCACTTTTTCTTGCTAGTAAATAGATAGAATTTTTATCATCTAAGTCTTCAATGTAACTTTTTCCATCAGAATGCACCAGATTAGTTGAACTTACTTCAGCATATTTGTCTCCAAATGCTAAAGAATCTACCTGATTAAACTTAATTGCAATTTCGTCTAAATTTTTTTCTCCTTCAATTTTATATTTGAAAACATCTGCACCATCTTGTCTAGTTCTTAGAAATTCAAAATAATCTTCTTTTGCTGCTTCTTTTTTCCTTTCTACTTCCTCTGCTATTTCAACTTTATTAACGCTTTTTTTTGGATTATCGAATTTATCTAATATAAAATAAGTTCCAAATGCTGTCAATAATCCATAACCTACAAAAGCCTTAGTAATATTTCTTAAATCCATGAATTTAAATTATTTCAATTAGATTTATAAAATTAACTATTTTCACTACTTAAGAATAATTATAATGCTTTCTCAATCTCAGATTTAAAAACAGATTTTGGTCTTCCTCCAACTATATTAGCAATTAATTTTCCATTTTTGAAAATTAAAAATGTTGGAATGCTCTGGACAAAATATTTACTTGGTGTTTCCTGATTTTCATCAACATTCATCTTAACAAATTTTACATTTTTCATTTCTTTGCTTAATTCTTCGAATATTGGAGCCATACCCAAACAAGGGGCGCACCAAGGAGCCCATGCATCTAAAACTACAGGTTTATCTGAATTAAGAACTTCTTTTTCAAATGTAGAATCTGTTATTTCCTGCATATAAATCTGCAATATTCATATCTTTTTAAATATTTTGTTTCAAAATTATTAGTTAAAATTATTTTTTTAGAGAAGTTTGAATAATTAAGTTTTTTGGTGATTTTTTCCTGTGGAACTCAATAATTTTGATGTTTTAAGCCTAAAGAATTATTAGAAATGTTGTTTTGCAAAGTTCTCTTTTAAATTTCTTCAGCTTTATTCCCTTTTATTAGAATTGTTGCTATCTTTTCAGGCAAATTGCCAATATCTTCAGTATTAAATGGTCCAAATACAGTCATATCTTCACCCATAAACTTAGGAACTGGCTCTAAAAATCTGACTAATTTTAAGTTTGTTTTAGGTTTGGCATCTATTTTTTCTTCGATTTTTACTTCTGGTTTTTTTCCTTCCAGTATATTTTTTAATATTGAATCTCTTGATATATTTAATAAGTTTATAATTGAATAATATACTTTCTTTTCCTCATCCAACAAAATATCTTCATCCTGTAATTGAGAATTTGTTCTTGAATTAAACAAGGCCATCTGCATTATTTTTGCTTCTCTTTTTTCATATAACTCATTAAGTATTAAATAGATATTATCCAACTGTTTTTTTAGTTTTATAATGCTCTGCGAAGCAAAAACACTTTCTTTTGATTCATAACCCTGTAATATTGTTTTCTTTTCATTCAAATATCTTGTAACTTTATCAAAAAAATCTTTGTCTAATTTATAGAGGTCTTTTTTATATTTCTCCATCCTTAATATTTCGTAAATATTCTCGTATGTGATTAAATTATCTTCTGACATAAGAATAGCTTACATAATTATTAATTTAAAGATTTATGTAGAAGAAATTAACTATTAAAAACTATACTGGCATTCCTAATTGTTTTCTTAATGTGTTATATGTGACCTGCTTTGCCATAACTGCTGATATTGACCTTTTAAAATTAAGTTTGTTTATTGCAAAAAGAAAAATCATTGCTAAAACTTTCTGGCTGAAAATTATTAACAACTTTTATAATTGCATTTGTATCTTTATAATTGTCTTGAATAACATCTGGCTGATGATCAATTAATTCTGATATGCAAGAGTCATATAATCTTAAGGCATTTTCTTTTCCATAAATTTCTGTGCAGTATCAATGGGTATTAATGGCAGGTTCATTCTTCCAATCCTTAATGCAATTTCATTATCTCCAATATGCTTATTAATTTCTTCTAATAAAGACTTAAAGCCATAATTTTGTAAATATCTTTGACCTATTATTTTTAATTCCTTTGGTAGAAAATTAATTTCTTTTTTTAAAAGCTTTGAGAATAAAAAAATATTTTCTGCTGCACTTTGCAAGTATAATTTTTTAGCTTTGTCATCTTGCTTCATGCTAAAATAGATACTTATTGCCCTATTTACAGCATTTGGATTTTCCTTATTTTTTAAAAACATCTCCAGGGCTTTTTTAGGTTCTCTAGAGAACTTTGAATAACTCTATTTTTCAATTGATCTTCAAACTTGAAGCCTTGGATAAGAACCAAATGTTCTTATAAACTCCTTCACGATTAAGTTTTTCCTATTTATTATCTCTTCTATTCCCATAGTGTTTAAATTATAGAAAAATTTAAATTGTTATCTTTTTATTTAGAATTAAGAGTGTTATAATTATTTTAAAATCAAATTAAAAAAAATTTACGAAACGTACCCCCAGTTTGTCGCCCCCAATAGAAGGCTCCCAGTTAAGATACAAGTCCAGCCCATAGCCCCAGCTACGTAAAGCAACTATCCTTTCTAAATTTAGATTATTATGTAGATAAAATTCTCCTTCTTCTTTAGTAACTTTCGGATATCCAAATTCATTAAGATTAAGATTATCAAAATAATCGCTTTGCGGAAGTTGTTCTAAATTTCTATAAGCCTTTTCTATTTTCAATTTTCTTCTATTTAAAACTTCATCTTCCATTAATTCTGAATATCCTCTAACCATTTCATTCAAAGTTGCTTTTGCACATGAGTCTCCAGAATTTGCAGCTTTTTTAATTTTAGGAATAAATAATCGATATATGATTGCTGTTGTTAATACTTTTCCATAATTTCCATTTAGTCCTCTTAAATTTTCAACAAGTTTTCTTGACTTATCTTGATTTATTTTTGTTATGATTTCATTTGGAGCATAACTTGTATGATCAATTCCTATTTCTGGATGAGACTGGCATACAGTTCTTACATCATTATCCATAATCAATAATTTTCCTGAAACATATAAGTTTGGAGTTTCTTTTAAATCTACATAACCTGCTTCTTTTAGAAATTCAATATATTCTGGAGATAATACTTCTCTTATTTCTTTTTCTGCAAATCTATATCCTGCACTGAATTGTGAACTTATTATTTCCATTAGGATTTGTAAAAAATTAAAAGCTTATAAAGTTTATGATTTGTTGTTACTATTTGGTAATTTTAAAATTTAATTATATTACCACTATTTAAGGACAATGATTAGAAAGATTTATAAAGGTTGTTCTTGTAAATATTATATGGGTCAAGGAGTAAATTTATCATTGAGAGAATTATTAGGAAATAGTTATGAATCTTATTTAATTGACGTAATACTGTCAAATATTGAGAGATTAACTAAAAGAGGAGAAATCAGCTTACAAGAACTTAGAAAACTAGAAGATATTGTTAATCAAAGGGGTACTGAAGTATTATCTCCTACAGTCAATATAATAAACAGCATAACCAAAAATACAATAGAAAGTGATGGATATGTAGCAGAAGCAGTCTTGAAACTAACAAATAGTGTAGAAATAAGAAATTTTATAAAAAAATTTTCCAAAAAAGAAGATTTAAAGCATGCTGTCAATGTCCAATCACAGATATATAAAGAACTTGGTTCAGATTTTGGCTCATCAGTTCCAGAAATTAAATTTATTAATTCAAGAAGAAGAATAATTATTTCTCCTTTTATTGATGGTGCAACACTTTTTGAAAGACTGGAGAAAACTGAAGATAAGTTTGATATAGTTTCAGATGTTGTAAGTGATTATGTTAGATTGTTCTCTCACTTAAATAGAAATGACAATAACCTAAAAATTCCTAAAAGAATGGGTAAATCCCATTTAGCATTTTTAAAATATTATTTGAATGGTCAAATTAAAGGCAATGAAGAATTATTAAGATTATTTGAAGAAGAAATTGGAAGAGACTTAGATTCTGGGGCTAAATATAACATACATGGAGATTTACATCCTGGAAATATTCTGCTTACATCTTATGGTAAAGTATATATTGATTGGGCGAATAGTTCTTCTAATGGTTTATTTGAATATGATATTGACAAATTATTGATGAAATCTGACTTAAAATTAGAAGAAGAAAATGAAATTGCAAGAATGGCTGCAAGAAAATTTTATGACAATATTGAAGAAAGAGAATTATCATCTAGATTGCATATTAAAAATCAGGTACTTGAAAATTTATTGGCTGCTAAAAGATACTTAAAAAGATCGCATGATTCAGACAACTGGAAAAAACTTAATAAAATGTCTTCACTATTTTTTGAAGAGGCAATGATAAGATTAGACTATGCAATTCAATCTGGAATTATAAAAGAGGAATTTAAGAAAAAATTGTCTTTGCCAGATACTTATACAAAAGAAAGCTTAACTTATGAAGAACTAAAAACTGAATATAATCCAAAAATACAAGCATCACAAACTAACATTATTGAACCTGTAATAAACTCAGAAAGTTCCAATTCTTATGAAATAATAACAAATTTAGAAAAAAAGATAAAGAATAGCAAAAGAAAAAGAACATTAAAAAAAATTTCTGTTCCTGCTGCAATTGCGTTTTTAGCTTGTGTAACAGTTGGCGGATTGAAGTATAATGAATATTTAAAAGAGAGAGAAAGAAAAGAAGCTATAAACATGGAAAAGTTAGCTGATTTAAGTTTAGATAGTTATAATCATAATTTTAGAAGAATCTATGAATTAGCCACAAGACAAGCTGCAGAAGGAACATTAAATTCTAGATTTAAAATAGATAATAAAGTAATTGATGATGTTGCAGCAGAATATGGATTAGAAGCCCAATTATTAAGACAGATTATAAGAGTAAACAGGATTTACGCTGGAATAGATTTTAGTGCAAAGGAAGAATTTATTTCAATATCTGATATTAATTTCTTATTGCCTAATCCAAATTATAATAACAAAGGTGGCAGAACTATGGATCCTTTGGAAAATTTAAAATTTGGCGCTAGAATATTATCAGATAAACTAAAAGAATATAATGGTGATAGATCAAAGGCTTTAACAGATTTTTATATTTCAATTACTGAATCTACATCTTTTTATGGTGATATATATAAAAATCCATATGATAAAATTAGGGATGATGTAAAAATTTTAGTGCATAATGTTATCAACGGTACAGGTTTCGGTTTTGATGGTGGGTTTTGTTCAATTTTTTTAACAAAACCATAATACTAATTCGTTTTTAATAATTGGTCCATTATATCAATAATTATTTTTATTATTCTTTCAAAATTCTTTATTATTATTGCTTCATTTGCTGATTTTGTATTTTTTAGTTGTTTAGAAGTAAAAATTATTATTTTGTCTCTATAATCGGCTAAGTTTACAGCATCTTCTAAATCAAATTTTAAGAATAATTTTTGTAAATTTTTATAATAATCATCAATCTTTGAGTAAATTAAAATTAATTCGTTATTTAACTTTATTTTATTTTCATTAATATAAGATATTAAATTTTTATATTCATCTGCCAAATCTTCAAGTAAATAGATTATACAATACATTGCTGATGTATTTTTATAATTTGCATATCCTTTTTTGTTTAGAATCCTAAAGCAATAATCTGTGAATTTATTAATATTTTTTTCTATATCCTGCAAATATTCTAAGTCTGTTTCTTTTTTAGATATTGATTTTAAACTTTCTTCTGATAGTGAGTTTATTAAATATAAAACCCTTCTTAATATATTATCAAAATTTTCTATATTTGTTCCCTGAATATCTTTTATTAATAATCTATCTTTGCTTTGCTCAATAACTTCCATTCCAATCATTTCATCAACTCTTTTTTGTATTATTCTTGATTTTTCCAGAGAATCTATTTTTATCTCTATCTCGTCTGTTCCTTTTGTGTACTTAGAAGCTAATATTCTTTTCAGCAATTTATTTATTTTTGTAAAATCCAAGAATTCTTTTTCTGTTTTAAAATTGCTTTCTGTTTTGATTATTAATCCTTTTTCTTCTTCTACTACTTCAAGTTCATTTCCTGCTACTATATTGAATTTTCTAACCCATTTATTCGGGAGACTTATAACTAATGTTGCCGGACCTAATTTTACAATTTTTCTTTTCATTAAAATTAGCAAAACTTACAAATATATAAATATTTCTACTTTATCTATATATTAATATACATATATAGTATTTAATAATAAAATATATATTTATTCTAATTGATCAGATTCCATAAGAAGATTATAGAAATTAAACATGGGGGATTAGACTATGCAAAAAGTTAAAATATTTTTAGCATTATTTATATTAATTGTTCTTATTGGGGCTTGCAGCTCACAGAATAATGGGAACTCAAATTCACAGAGCAGTGAACCTATTAAATTAGGATTATTATTGCCTTTAACTGGAGAAGCTGCTTCCTGGGGTCAAAACTCGCTAGCTGGTGCAACACTTGCTGCTAATGAAATTAATTCACAAGGTGGAATTGGCGGAAGAAAAATAGAGTTAGTTGCTGAAGATGACAAATGTTCAGCTGATAGTGTGAGTGCTATTCAAAAATTAATTAATGTTGATCAAGTTACTGGAGTAATTGGTCCAATTTGTTCTGCTTCTGGCGGTCCAGCATTGCCAATAGCAGAAAGCAACGGAGTACCAGTAGTAATAGTTGCTGCTTCAGCACCTAAATTAACAGAAGGAGAATATATTTTTAGAGTTTATCCTTCAGATAGCTTCCAAGGAAAAGAAGCTGCTAATTTTATATATAACACTTTAGGCAAGAAAAAAATAGCTATAGTTTATGTAAAGAATGATTGGGGAGAAGGAATAAAAAATGTATTTGCTCCAACATTCAGGCAATTGGGTGGAGAAGTAATATATGAAGATGGAGTTTTACAAACTGATAAGGATTTCAAAACTTTGATAACTAAAGTTAAAGAAAGCGGAGCAGAAGCTTTATATTTACCAGTTTATCCTGCTGGCGGGGTATCTGCTTTAAAACAGATAAAAGAAATGAACTTAAATATTCCAGTTATAGGTGGAGATGCTTTTGATGGTGAAGAATTTTTTAAAAGTGATTATGCAGAAGATACAATATATTTAGTTGCTCGCGTAAATTCACCTGAAGATTTTAAGGCTAAAATAAAGAACGTGAAAGGCTTTGAAAATTTGGAAGTTGCAATTGCTGCACCATTAGCATATGATGCATTAAGAGTAATGACTGAAGCAATTAAGAACACTGGAAGTACAAATAAAGCTGGAATAAAAGAAGCTTTAAAACAAACTTCAATAAATGGTGTATCAACTAGTAAAATAGAATTTGACAGTGTTGGAGACTTAAAACAAGTTGCTTATGATGTAAAAGTTGTAAGAAGTAAAAAATCAGTATATAGATAAAAATTTAATTTTTTTATTTTTTTGTAGGGTTAAAATGGGGTTTTTCCAGATACATTAGAAAAGATATTATCAGAAATATGAGAACAGAAAGTTTAGAAATCAGAATAAAAAGGCAAAAATTTTTTGTTGATACAGCAGGAGATTTGCAATAATGGCATTAATACAAATAATTGTAAATTCCTTGATTATAGGAAGTTTGTATGCTTTAGTTGCATGCGGATTTTCTTTAATTTATTCTACAAATAAATTTATGCATTTTGCACATGGAATAAGTGTTGTTATTGCTTCTTATTTATTTTATTTAAGTTTAAACACATTAAAAATAAATTTTATTATTTCAATATTATTGGTTTTAATATTAACTGGATTATTTGGGATTTTTATGTATAAAGTATTTTATGGACCATTGCAAAAAAGAAAATCTTCAAATATAGTTTTACTTATAGCTTCTGTTGGAATACTAATATTATTTGAAAATATGATTATGCTGGTTTTTGGAACTACTGTAAAAACAATAAATAGTGATTTAACAAAAAGCATAGAATTTTCAAGTTTTATTATTACTCCATTGCAGATTATAATAATTGTTACATCCCTAATATTATTGTTATTGTTATATCTTTTAATGAAGAAAACAAAAATCGGAAGAAATATGCGTGCTGTTTCTGATAATAAGGAATTGGCAAGCATTATTGGTATAGACTATAAAAAAGTTTCATATTATTCATTTTTTATTGGCTCTTTATTAGCGGGTATAGCTGGAATATTCATTGCTTTAGAACAAACATTAGAGCCAACCATAGGAACGAATTTAATAGTTAAAGGATTTACAGGATCAATTATTGGAGGAATAACTTCAGTTCCTGGTTCTATACTTGGCAGTTATATCTTAGGAATTGCTGAAAATTTTGGAATTTGGTATTTGTCATCAGGATATAAAGATGCAATAGCATTTACATTATTATTCTTATTTTTATTATTCAAACCACATGGAATTTTAGGAATTAACAAGGGGATTAAAAAATGATAGAAAATTATTTAATCCATATACTAATATTAATTGGAATTTATATTATATTAGCTGTAAGTTTAAACATTGCCTTAGGATATACAGGATTATTAAATTTGGGACATATTGCATTTTTTGGTATTGGTGCTTATACTTCTGCAATTTTAACAAGAGAAGGAATTCCTTTTATATTGGCTTTAATTATATCATGTATAATTGCCGGGTGTTTTGGATTTTTATTAGTATGGATAACTAAAAGGTTGAAAGGAGATTATTTAGCTTTAGCAACTTTAGGATTTAGTTTTTTAATCTATTCTTTAATGCTTAATTTAAGTTCAATAACCAATGGACCCTTAGGAATTTCTGGGATAAGCAGACCAAATATTTTTGGATATTTTTTAAAATCTAATTTTGAATTCTTACTATTTGTTATTTTCATAGCTATAATTTCATGCATGATAATGTATGCCATAATTAAGTCTCCTTTTGGAAGGCTATTGCATGCAACGAGAGATGATGAATTGGGATTAAGAGTTTTAGGAAAAAATACAATTAAAATAAAATATAAAGCAATGATAATCTCTTCTTTATTTGCTGGTCTAGCTGGAAGTTTATTTGCTCATTATAATGGTTATATTGATCCTACATCTTTTATGTTAAATAGTATTATTTTTATATTTACAATTGTTATAGTTGGAGGAATTGCATCTTTTAAAGGAAGCATAATCGCAACTTTTATTTTATTTATAATTCCTGAGTTATTAAGATTTTTTGCTATTCCGAGCCATGTTCTTGGGCCAACAAGGCAGATAATATATGCATTAATATTAATTGGAATTTTATTGTTTAAACCAAAAGGACTGTTTGGGAGGATTGACTTGGAATGATTCTTAAAATTGAATGCTTAACAAAAAGATTTGGAGGGATACATGCTGTAAAAGACTGTAGTTTAGAAATAGAAAGGGAAAAAATAACTGCAATTATAGGACCAAATGGATCTGGGAAAACAACTTTATTTAATTTAATATCAAAATTATTAAAATCTAATGATGGACATATTCATTTTAATGGAAAGAATATAACTAAATTGAAAGATTATGAAATATCTAAATCTGGAATTTCAAGAACTTTCCAAGATGTAAGATTATTTAGAAATTTAACAATAAAAGATCATTTAGAAATTTCATTATCTAATTCTGATGAAAGTATTTTCAAGTCATTATTTAAGGATAAACCTAACAATGCAGAAAGAATTGATAGAATATTAAAATTAGTGCACTTAAAAAAACCATTAAACACATTAGTTACTGATTTAAGTTATGGGCAAAGAAAATTATTAGATCTGGCAATGGCAATAGCTAAACCTCATTCACTTTTATTATTAGATGAACCTGTTGCTGGAGTGAATCCTGTTTTAAGAGAAGAAATAAAAGAAATAATTAAAAATCTGAATAAAAATAAAGGGACAATATTACTTATAGAACATGATATGAACTTTGTAATGGATTTAGCAGATTATATTTTTGTAATGGATGCTGGAAAAATAATTGCACATGGCGAACCAGCAGAAATACAGAGCAATAAAAAAGTATTAGAGGCTTATTTGGGAGACTAATATGTTAGAAATAAAAAATTTACATTCGGGATATAATGGACTTGAAATACTGGAAGGTATTGATATAAATATTAATGAAAAAGAAATAATTGCCTTAATTGGCCCGAATGGTGCTGGAAAAAGCACTGTAATCAAATCAATATTTAATATTGCTAATGTGACTAGTGGAGAAATTTTATTTAATGAAAAAAATATAACAAAATTAAAGACTTACGAACTTATGAAATTAGGAATTAGTTATGTAAGCCAGGGAAGAATAAATTTTAATAATTTAAGTGTAAAAGAAAATCTGGAAATTGGGAATGATAATATAGACAAAGCGACAAAAGACCAGCGAATAAACTATGTTTATGATTTGTTTCCTGTTTTAAAAGAAAAGAAGAATAAATTAGCTTTTACTTTAAGTGGCGGGCAACAACAAATGCTTGCTATTGGAAGGGCATTAATACAAAAACCAAAGTTATTGTTATTAGATGAACCGTCTTTAGGATTAAGTCCTTTATTGCAAAAAGAATTATTTAAAACAATTGAGAAATTAAGAGATTTGGGATTAACTATTTTAATTGTTGAACAAAATGCAAAAAAAGCAATACAAATTGCAGACAGAACATATTTACTAGAAGATGGAAAAATTGCTTTAACTGGCGGCAAAGATATATTAAAACATAAGAAAATTAAGAATATTTATTTGGGCGGAAGATACTGATTATTCAAAACCAACTTTTTTTAATACATCTTTTCCATATAACTTTCCATAAGAACCTTCTTTACATGATTCTTCGTCAAACTGGTCTATTACATCACCAGATTTGTTATCGAAATGCATTAATGGTACCGGATCTGCAGAATGACCTTTTAATTCACATGGTGTAGAATGATCTCCTGTAACTACTAATTCTACATTTTTAAGATCTTTTAAAAATCTGAAGAACTTTTTATCAAGTAATTCAATCATTTTTACTTTTTCTTTTGGCTTATTATCATGGCCTGGAATATCTGTTTCTTTAAAATGAACAAAATAATAATTAAATTTATTTTCTTTAATGTTTTTAATGCTTGTTTCTATGGTCTTATTTAATCCATCAAATAAATTTTCATAGACATCCTTGCTTTTGCTTTCAGGATAATCAAATTTTAAAATTTCCATTCCTGCTAATCTGCATAAACCTATTTCCAATGGCATTGATACAATTGCAGCCCAGCCTTTCTTTTTTTCCAATTCTGGAAGTTCTGTTCCTGCATCCCTTGTCAATAAAATATTTGCTTCTAATAAATATTTCTTTTTTCTTTCCTGGTTTAATTTATGGGATTTTAATATTTCATAGCTTTGTTTTGTTATTTCATTTACCATGTTTGAGGATAATCTTGTTTTTGCATCAGGATCTAATGGCTTTGAAGTTTGTATAAACTGGGAAGAATTATTTGTTAATGCGACACCAAATCTTCCGACTTTTTTATAAGCAGGATCTGCATTTGAAATATTGCTGGAAAATTCTCCTTTTATAATTATAATTCCTCTATGACCAACTGTTGCTTTAAATTCAAATGGAAAACCCAAATCTAATTGCTTATTTAATGTTTGTTCAAATTCTTTACTTTCTTTTGTAGTTAGTGTTCTCCCAACCCTTCTATCTATTAATTTAATTCCATCTTTTTCAACTGTTGAAAAATTTGTTCTTAATGCAAGATAACCTTTTTTAAATTGCATATCTGCACCATAAGCTTCTAATGGGCCTCTTCCAAAATAAAATTGTTTAGGATCATAGCCTAGTAAAGCCATTATTGCCTCGTCACTTTCCGGAGCTAATTTTTCATTTAAAGTATAAACATAGCCATGCCTTGCTTCTGAAGCAAAATAATCTAAATTTGGAGTTTTTGCAAATTGTAATGGTGTAAGCTCATTTAATGCTTTACATGGCTTATCGCCAATACCATCAAGAATTACAAATATTTTTACCATAAAGAATCTTAATCTGATTATTATATAAAACTTTTTAATTTCAAATATATCAATTAATTTTTCTATATTTTTTCAAAGCAACTTTTTCTAATTTTTCTAAAAAAGATTCTTTAAATTCCCTATATTTTGTACTTTCGCCTTTTGCATATTTAACTGCTTCTTTTTTTAATTTTGCATATTCTTGTGTTATCTTCTTATTTTTTCTTAAATAATTTCTTACAGCAATTACAGAATTCCAAGCATTGCTATTTTTAGATATTAACTGTACATGTATTCGCCTTTCAATCCCATTATATTTTATAATTTTTTGTAAAAATTTTCTTTCTTTATTTCCCCCAGAAGTCCTATAATTGTAACCGATTTCCTGAAGTTTATTTATAGATTTTTTAATTTGGTATTTTGGAACTGCAATTGCTATATCTACAATACCTTTTCCGCCAAGACCCTTTACTGAAGAACTACCTATATGTTCTATATTCTCTTTGGGAAATATTTTTCTTAATTTTTGTTTTTCTAAAGTAAATATCTTGGGAAAAACCTTAGAATATTTTCTAAAAGAGTATTTTTTTATATTTATCATTTTAGATTATTATTTAATTAACTTTATATTCATTTTCATTATTTAAATTTTATGATAATAAAACAAACACCTGAAGATTTTAGAGTAAATGAACAAATTGACCTAAAACCTGTAAAATCTGGGAACTATTTAATTTACAAACTAATTAAGAAAGACTGGGACTCATTTAAAGCACTTGAGACTATAGCTGACAGACTTGGAACTAAAGTAAAGTTTATAGGATATGCTGGAAATAAAGACAAAAAAGCAATAACAACACAATATGTTTCATTTTATAAAATTTCTAAAAACAGGATTGATAATTTAAAAATAAAAGATATTGATTTTGAATTTGTTGGTTATAGTCATGAAAGAATAAATTTAGGAGATTTAAAAGGAAATAATTTTATTATTACTGCAAGAGATTTAAAGGAAAAAAATGAAATACCTAATAATATATTTTTAGAAAACTATTTTGATGACCAAAGATTTGGGAATAAGTTTAATACACATTTAGTTGGAAAGGCAATAATAAAAAAAGATTTCAAAAAGGCTTGCGAAATAATTGGGATAACTATAATTAATAATGATTATATTGGTGAGTTGAGAAAACAGCATAGAAGATTATTGAGATTTTATATTTCAAGCTACCAGTCTTATTTATTTAACTTGATTTTATCCAAGTATATTGAAGATAAATCAGAAAATAAAATATTTGTTGATTATAGTTTAGGAAAACTTGCTGTTTCCAATGAAAATCGAGAAAATTTTGATATTCCTTTAATAAGTTTTGATGCTTTATTTGATAAGAAAATAAAAGAAATAGCTGAAAAAATATTGGATAATGAAAATATTAAATTAACTGATTTTATTATAAAAGAAATGCCAGAGTTAATATCTGAAACTGCTTACAGGAAAGCTTTTGTTGAAATAAATAATATTAAATGTAAGTCTGAAAAAGACATTAATAATTACAAAGCAATAGTTGAATTTTTCCTTCCAAAGGGAAGCTATGCTACTTTATTGATGAAGAAACTGGAATTATATTTAAAATAATATAAATCTTTAATATGTAATTTGTTCTTAAATTATGGTTTAATTTCACAAGTTTCAAAGCCCTTATCTTTGTATCTTTCCATGGTTTAAAAGTGTAAGAAAATTTTATAAAGCCAGTTATTGATAGAATAATATGGTTTTTGAATCAGAATTAAAACAAGCTTATTTATATTTAAAAAATAAGGAATTGGATAAAACAATTTTACAATATAATAAAATAAATAATAACTTCAGTAAATTAAATAATAAACCTGAAAAATTAAAGAATGATTTAATGTTATTGCACAAGGAGATAGAAATTTATCTTAGAATAAATGAAGCTTATATAATGTCTAATGAAGGAAATTTAGAATTTATGAATAGTGAATTGCAATTAATTCATGATTTAACTTATGAATTAAAAAATGATAAATATAAAATGCCTTTAATTGAATATGGGGAAAATAAAAATTTTTTATTATCTGTTTATGCTAATAAAATAAATATAAAAGATTTCAATAAAAAACATAATACTATAACAGAATTAATTGATTCTAATATTGATAAAGCAATCTATGAATTTGCAAATTTAACAATTCTTTATCATAAATTGTATAAGAATTTAGATAGAGAGAAAAAATTTGAGATGTATAGTAAATTAAAGATATCATATAGAAATATATCTATAAAAAAATTATTTGCAATGTCAAGAAGTTTTCCAAAAAATTTATATGGGAAAAAATTGGAACAGCGGAGGTTTATGGTTGGACATAAAGAAGATAAAACTGAAGTAATTAATAAAAATCCAAAAAATCCATTTGATGAATTACATGAAAATATTAAAAACCAAGATTATTCTAAAGCAATAGAATTCTATGAAAATCTGTAATGAAAAGTCTTTTATAACTTCCTAAATTGTTGGAACTTATGGATATTGAAAAAATTTTGGATCTTGTAGACATTGGAGACAGGAATGCAGCATTGCATGAGATCGAACCCTTGTTTGATGAGCTAAATTATCGTTTTATTAATCAACCTCTTTGTAATTTTATTGGGCTTATAGTATACAGACCAAATCAAGAACAAAGAGACAAGTATTATAATTAATTCAAAAGACTTTTAAATATAGATTGGTTTATATTCGTATGTTTAAATTTTTAAAAGATAAAATAAAAGGAGCAATTTCCAAGTTTTCTAAGAGTATAGAAGATGAAAGTCCGAAAGAAGAGTTAAAGAAACAATTTGAAGAAGAAAAAATAGAAACTGCAGAGATTAAAAAAAAGCCAGAAGAAAAAGTTAAAATTGAGAAGAAAAAAGATTCCAAACATGAAAAGAAAAAGCCAGAGGCAAAAAAAGAACATCCAGAAAAAAATAGTAAAAAAATTTCAATTTCAGAAGCAATAGAAAAACAAGATGAATCTGAAGAAGAAGGAAATATAAGTAAAGAGCCAATTGAGAAAAAAGAACTAACCAAAGATAAAAAAGAATTATCAGAAATTAAAGAGTCTGAATTCAAAGAAGCTGAATTAATTAAACCTGAAGAAGAAATAGAAGTAAAGGAAGAGAAGAAAGGATTTTTTTCTAAATTAAAAGATAAATTTATTAAAAAAGAAGAAAAAATAGAAACTGCAGATGAAAAAAAAGAGATTATAAAAGAGGAAACAAAATCTGAAGAAAAACCTGAAGAGAAAAAAGGATTTTTTGGAACCATAAAAGAAAAGATAACCACAACTAAAATTTCTGAAGATAAATTTGAAGAACTATTTTATGAATTAGAACTTGCTTTATTGGAAAATAATGTTGCATTTGAAGTAGTTGATAAGATTAAAACAGATTTGAAAAAAGACTTAGTAGATAAACCAATAAAAAGAGGAGAAGTTGAAGAAGAGATTAAAAATGGACTAAAAGAAAGCATAGAAGATTTATTCTTAGTTCCTAAAATAAATTTAATGAGAAAAATTAATGAGAAAAATGAAAAGCCTTTTGTCATTTGTTTTGTAGGACAGAATGGATCTGGAAAAACAACAAGCATAGCTAAACTGACACACTTGTTAAGGCAAGAAGGATTGTCTGTTGTTTTGTCTGCTTCAGATACTTTCCGTGCAGCAGCAATCCAGCAATTAAAAGAATGGGGGAATAGACTAAATGTAAAAGTTGTTGCTCATGATTATGGAAGTGATCCTGCAGCTGTTGCATTTGATGCAATTTCTTATGCTAAAGCTCATAATTCTGATGTTGTATTAATAGATACTGCGGGAAGACAACATTCAAATAAAGATTTAATGAGAGAAATGGAAAAAATTGTCAGAATTGCAAAACCAGATTTGAAAATATTTGTAGGTGAAGCAATTACTGGAAATGATTGCACAGAACAAGCAAAGGAATTTAATGAAACAGTTGGAATTGATGGAATTATTCTTGCTAAGGCAGATGTTGATGAAAAAGGCGGAGCTATAATATCGACCTCTTATGTCACACATAGACCGATAGTATACTTAGGAACTGGGCAAAATGTTGAAGATTTAAAAGAATTTAATGAAAAAGAAGTTATGAGTAATCTTGGTTTCTGATATTTTATTTATTATCAAACGATAATTCCATCTAAATTAAATAAAACTTTTAATCCAAATCCAACAAGATAACCTAATATTGCAGATAATATTCCGATTAACATTAATTGTAGACCTGAACTTTTCCAATTTCCTATACTTAATTTTGCTTTTAATGCACCTACAAGGAATAATATTAAAGCAGAAAAGATTAATGAAACAATAATTCCATTTTTAATATTTAATAAAAGGAAAGGCAATATTGGAATTATAGAACCTATAACAGTAGCTAATCCAACAATACCTGCTATTTTCATTGGTTTTTCATATTCTTCTGGTGAAAGATTGTGTTCATCCTGCATTATTGTATTTAACCATTCTTTTTTATTTGATGTTATTTTATTTACAATATTATTTAATAAATTTCCTCTAAAACCTTTATTGTAATATATTTTTTCTATTTGTTTTTTTTCTAAACTTGGTTCTGATTTTATTTCTTTTGCTTCTTCTTTTAATCTACTTAAATAATAATCCTTGGCTGCTTTACTAGAAGTATATGCAACAGCACCCATTGAGATGGATTCTGCTACTAGAGATACTAAACCTGCGATTATAACTAATTTTACATCTGAAGTTGCTGAAGCTACACCTAAGACTAGACCTAAAACGTTTACTATGCCATCCTGGCCACCTAAAATGAAATTTTTAAAATTAATTTTATTTGATTTATGATTTATCTCTTTTTTCATCAATATTACTGTTTTAATAGTTAATATAAATATTTCTAAATCATTCTTTTACTTTGTAAAATAAAATAAATGATATCAAGAAAAACAGTATTAATGGAATTAAAGCTAATCTTTGATTAAATAATACTGATACTGTGCCAAAAATTAATGGTCCAGTTGTTGCTGCAATTTTACTTGAAAAACCATTAAAACCGAAAAATTCAGCTTTCTTATTTTCTGGAATTATTCTCGCAAGCCAAGATCTTGCAACACTCTGACTAGAACCTATAACTAAACCTGCTAATATTGCAACTACATAAAATAAGAATTTGGTTTTAGTAAAGAATAATATTATTATAATCAGCATCCAAATTATCAATGTTGTTAATAATATTTTTTTGCACCTTTTTTATCGCTTAAATAACCAAATAAAACTGCACTTGGAAATCCTATAATCTGGACTAAAAATAGAGCTATTGTAATTTCTGATACTGATAATTTAATTGTGTCTCTTGCATATATTGCCATGAAAGAAAATAAAGTTACTAAAGCATCACTCATAAAATAAAAAGCTAAAAGAAAAATTCCAATGTTTTTATGTGTCTTTATATTTTTTAATGTATCTTTTATTCTAGAATAACCGATCTTTATCAATTCAAATAATTTGTATTTGTTTTGTGATTTTTGTTCTTTTAAAAAAATAAATATTGGCAAGGAAAATGTTAAGAAAAATAAAGCAGTTAATGGAAAAGTTAGTTTATATAAAAATAAATTATTTTCATAGCCTAGACCATATAAAGGTTTGAATAGTAATAATGCTGCAATTCCTCCAATATAACCTAAACCCCAGCCTAAGCCAGAAACTAAGCCTATTTTTTCTTTAGTTGAAACATGCAAAAGAAATGAGTCATAAATAGTTTGGGCTATTTCAAAACAAACATTTGTTAATATAAATAATAATGAAGAGATTAATAAAAGATTTGAACCTGTAAAAAATAATAAAGCTGTTCCTATAATTGATAATGATGTGAATATTATGAATTTAATTTTCTTTCTTGAATCATGATCTACTATTGCTCCAATTATTGGTGATAATAACCCACCAATTAGAATCGATATGCTTATATTTAATCCCCACCAGAAATCTCCATTTGATCCTGCTATCACTTCTTTAAAGAAAATTGGAAATACAAAACTTATTATTAATAATGAATAAGAAGAATTTGCAAAATCGAATAAAGCCCATGAAAAAATTTGCTTTTTATTTAATCCTTGAAAAATGGCCATATCTTTATTGTAGTTTATAAGTATTTAAAATAATATGAAAATTATTTAATATTTTATAATTTTTGGTATTTCCCATCTTTCTTCTAAAAAGCCCTGCCTATAACTCCCATCAATGTCAAATTCTTGAAGAGCTTTTTCCCACATTGATACTAAAATTTTAGTTTTTTCTATTGCCAATTCGTAAATTTCTATAATTTGAGATATTCTTTCATTTAATACATTCATTTGATTTCCGAATTCTTCTAAAGATTTTGAGGATTCAAGATTTGATGCGATTAATAATTCTTTATTTATTTCTGATTGTAAATTTTCAAGTTCTTTTTTAGTTGCAAGAAATTTATTTAATCCCCCTTTAAAATGTTTAACCATCTCAACTGCTTCTTCTGCTTCTGAAATCTTTATTTTCATTTTATAACTTAAATATCCTTTTATTAATTCTTTATTTTCTGAAAAGAATTTATTGAAATTTACTGTAAGTTCTGATAATTTATTTTCTTGAGATTCTATCATTTCTTTTACAAATCTTTTGAATTTGTAATAGCTCATAATTTCTCCGCCCTCATCGACTAAAAAATCTTCAGTATCTTTTATTTTATATTTAAGAGTGTCTAATTTTTTACTAATTTCAATTAATTTTGTTAACAATTTGGCTATATCTTGTGATTGTTCTGTAACTTCAGGCTTTTTATATTTAGACTCTGAGAATCCAAAATTTTTTTTCATTTATAGTTTCTGCAGGAATAATTCTTCTGTTTAATTCAGATCTATAATATTCTAAAGACAAATGAGCAGTAACTGCTGATGCAAGGGCTGTAGCAATCAAAATAGATAGAAGTCTCTTTTTTACCATTTCAAAGTTCAATATATTTTGTGATATAAAGCTTTTTAAAGTATTTTATATTTAATATTTCATGGTATTAGACAAGTTAAGTGACTCTTTAAAGAACACTTTATCTAAAATAGCCAAAGCTATGTTTGTTGATGAAAAATTAATAGATGAATTAGTAAAAGATATTCAAAGAGCTTTGCTATCATCTGATGTCAATGTTAAACTTGTTCTGGATCTTTCTAAGACAATAAAAGAAAGAGCATTAAAAGAAAAACCTCCTGCTGGAATGAGCCAGAAAGAATATTTAATAAAAATTGTTTATGATGAACTAGTAAAATTTATGGGTGGAGAAGGAGCCAAGATTGAGATTAGTCAGAAGCCATTTAAAATTATGATGGTTGGATTACTGGGCTCAGGAAAAACTACAACCATTGGAAAATTAGCAAAATATTATTCTAAAAGAGGATATAAAATAGCTGCTGTTGGATTAGATGTTTACAGGCCTGCTGCAATGGATCAACTAGAACAAGTTTGTAAATCAATAAATATTCCTGTTTTTATAGACAAGAAAGAAAAGAACCCATTAAAAATTTATAAAAATTATGAAAAAGAATTAAATAATTATGATATAATAATCATAGATACTTCTGGAAGACATGCTTTAGATAAAGAATTAATTAAAGAAATTGAAGATTTGAATAAAACAATAAAGACAAATGAAAATTTGCTTGTATTATCTGCTGATATAGGACAGGCTGCACAAACACAAGCCAAAGCTTTTCATGATGCATGTGGAATTACCGGGATTATAGTAACTAAATTAGATGGAACTGCTAAAGGTGGAGGAGCAATATCAGCTTGTTCGGTTTCTGGAGCTCCAATTAAATTTATTGGGCTTGGAGAAAAAGTGGATGATTTAGAAACTTTCAATCCTCCTGGTTTTGTTTCTAGAATTTTAGGTATGGGGGATTTGGAATCTTTACTAGAGAAAGCCAAAGAGTCTATAACTGAAGAAACTGCAAAAGATATGAGTAAAAAATTATTGAAAGGTGAATTTAATTTCTTAGATTTGTATGAACAAATGGAAGCAATGAATAAAATGGGTTCATTAAGTAAATTAGTAGAATTAATACCTGGATTTTCAAAAGCAAATATTCCAAAAGAAATGCTTGAAGGACAAGAAGCTAAAATGAAATATTGGAAATATGCTTTGAATAGTATGACAAAAGAAGAATTAGAAGATCCAGAAATATTGGATGCCAGCAGAATTGAAAGAATTTCCAAAGGTTCAGGTGTTTCTGAACAATTAATTAGAGAATTGTTAAAACAATACAGGCAGACTAAGAAAATGATGAAATCTATGAAAGGATTGGGTGGCAATGAACAGGATATTAATAAATTGATGAAAAAATTCAAAGGAAAAATGCCTGCTGGTTTTGGAATGTAAAGTTATTTTTCATATAATTTTTTAAATAATTCAATATTTTCCCCATTTTGCATGAAACCAAAGATCATTCTTGGATTTAATCTTTCTAAAAACTTTGTTTTTATATCATCTACTGAAGGATTTCCTTTGAATAATTCAAAATGTAAATGTGAGTACTTAAATTGTCCCTTTGCAAAACTTAAATTTCCAGTCATTCCAACAGCGCCTATTTGCTGATTTGCAAAAACATAATCACTTTCCTTTACAGTTAATTCATTCAAATGTGCATATAAGCTTGTAATTCCTTTTTGTGGATGAACAATAATAATTGTATTTCCATAATCTATATTTCTATTGCCTCCATTTAATCTTAGATTGTCTGAATAGATTACTAATCCTCTATCTATTGGACATACTGGTTCACCAATTTTTGCAGGAAGATCAACACCATTATGGATCCTAATGCCTCTAGATACTCCGAATTCTCCAATTTCTTTGACAGATTTTAATAATTCTTGTGGATCTAAATTACATACAGGGTCTGAATATTTAATGAAATTTGATATTCCTTCTGGAGAAATTAATGTTAATCCTCCTTCTTTTGATAAAGTTTTACTGAAATCCATAAAACCATTTTTTTCATATAAAATTATAGAATTTCCAATTTCTATTTCTCTTGCAATACAACCTTCACTAAAAGAATCAGATTTTATTTTTGATACTGTTTCTTCTAAACTGCTTGAATCTTCAGTTCTTGAGAGTTTCTTAATATTATTTTCAGTAAACTTTGTGCCTGCAAAAAAGGCCAGGCCTATTAAAGTTGCACCTGCCAGCAATAATATTTTATTTTTCATAGTTTTAATATTTTAGAAAATTATTTAAAGTTATCACCCAATAATTGTTCTTAATATCGAATATCAAATTTTATAAACCTTAAGTTTGATACATCTAATATGAAAGAATTAATTGCACAAGGAGCAGAAGCCAAGATATATCGACATTCGCAGAGTAATAAAGCGATTATAATCAAAGAAAGAGTTTCTAAAAATTACAGAATAAAAGAACTTGATGAAAAAATAAGAAAATCCAGAACTAAAAGGGAAATAAATATTTTAGAAAAATCTGTAAAAATAATCAATGTTCCGAAAATATTAGCTAAGAGTGAATTTTCAATTTCTATGGAGTATATTAATGGAGATAAAATAGCTGATTGTTTAGATGAATGTAATGACAAAGATAGAATAAAAATATGCAAATTAATTGGAAAAGAAGTTGCTTTGTTGCATAATAACAATATAATACATGGAGATTTAACAACTTCAAATATGATATTAAAAGATAATAAAGTATATTTTATTGATTTTGGACTGGGTTTTATAGATCATAAAATAGAACATAAGGCTGTTGATTTACATCTGTTAAGGCAGGCACTTGAAAGCAAACATTTTAAGCATTATAAATCAAGCTTTGAAGCTGTGATTGATAGTTATAAAGAAAATAGCAATAATTCTGAAGCAATATTTAAGAGGCTAGATATTGTCGAAGGAAGAGGAAGATATAAAAATAAGAAAAAATCTTAATGAATAATGGGATTATCAGCTTTTTTTGGATTTGAAAAAAAGGAATTAGGTATTGAAGATTATATTGATCAAGTTAGACCTATGGGATTGAAAGCTGAAGTGATTAATGCATATGATAAAATAATTGATATAAGAATGAAAAAAGCAAATTTCAACATGGGAAAATCCTTGTATAATGGAAGTAAATTTCAATCAATATATGAAAATTGCTAAAGTATTTCAAAAAATTCAAACTTTTAATCCAAATTTAAAAAGATTAATTGCAAAGATAACAAATTCTAAATCCAAAAAAAATATGCCTAGTAACGTTTTAGGATTTCTAAATACTGCCAGAATTGAATTTGATCAGGATTCCAAGGTCGCTTCTGGCTTAACAGCAGAATATGAAGCAAGAAGAAGAGACGCTGCTTAAAACTAAACTTTTAAAAATAGAATCATTCTCTTATCAATAGTTCACAGCCCCGTCGTCTAGCGGCCAAGGATAGTGGCCTTTGGTAGGCATAATGCTTAAAGAAAGCCATTGACGGCAGTTCGAATCTGCCCGGGGCTATTTATTTTTTAATCCTCCCATTACTTCTTCTATTGTTAATCTAAAATTTCTTCCATATGAATCTTTATCAAGCTGTTGCCAGTATGTACCTGCAATTCTAAAATTTCTTACTGCATTATTATAATATACTGACTCTAAAGGGTTAACTTCTTCATTCCTAAATTCGGCTCTGTCTAAAAGTAAATTAACTTTGTCTCCCAATTCCTTGCAATTTTCACAATCGAAAAATAAACCATATGGGGCTCTGTTTAAAATAGAAAGAATAAACTGCATGTTAAAAGAATTAAACGCATCGTTGAGATTTTTTTGGTATTTCCTTATTATTTCAACCGTATTTAAATTTTCAAACCAACCTTTTTGAAGCGATTCTATAATTTCCCTTGGATAACCATCAATTAAATGTTCTCCTGTTAATTTTCCAATATCAAAATTTACTTCTATAATTCCTGGTTTGATTGCTAAATCGATTGAATATTCTAAATACTGCAAGTGAATTTTTGTTTGCTCTCTCAAAATTACAGCAGATTTTATCGAATGGTATGAATTTGGTTTATTGTAAGAAAGACTAGTATTTCTAAAAAGAACCTCCTGCATATGTTCATTAGAAAATAAGTTATTATGAAAATCTTTAATTAATTCATGAACTTCTTGAATTTTTCCTTTCTTAATTATATAATTATCCAATTCCATGTTTTTTATATAAACTAAAAATCTAAAAGCCTTAAGGTGTTAATATTCACCACAATAGATTATATATTTCAATTTCTAATTTAATGTTATGAAAGACAACAGATTGACAAAAATTGTGAGTTTCCTTAAGGAAATTGAAGGATTTAAGACTATATATAGAAGAATACTTTTAGATAAACGAAGAAATGAAAGTGATGCAGAACATACATGGCATTTGTGCATGTTTGGTTTATTGCTAAATAAAGAATTAGATTTAAATTTAGATTTAAGCAAAGTCTTTAAACTTGCATTATTGCATGACCTGCCAGAATTATATGCTGGAGATACTTATGCATTTGATGATGAAGGTAAAAAAACAAAAGCTGAAAGAGAAGAAAAAGCTGCTAAAGAATTGTTTGGTATCTTACCAGAAGATTTAGGCGAAGAATTGTATAAATTATTTAGGGAATATGAGGAATGCAAATCTCCAGAAGCTAAGTTTGTAAAAGCAATAGATAAGATACAGCCTATTTTAAGTAATGTATGTACAAATGGATTAACATGGAAGGAAAATAAAACAACAAAAGAAACTGTAAGTAATTATGGTGTTGAATATATCCAAGTTGATACAAAATTAAAAGAAATGCATAAAAATTTATTAAAAGAAGCTGAAATAATGGATTTATTTTATTCTTAGTAAGTTTTATATGTCTTATTGTTTCTTTTATTCTATGGAAAAATTACCATTTCATTTACAGGAAAGGGAAAATATTATTCAAACAATTAAACCTAATAAAATGTTTATATTTCAGAATGCAATAACTGGAGCTTTCTTTTATTTTATTATTGCTTTTTTAATTGGGTTATTTACAAGCAGAAAAAATATATTTGATTCATTTAATTGGTTTATAGTAATAGATATAATTTTCTTTTTAATTTTAATAAGTTTAATTAGTTCTTTAATAAGATATACTAAAGAAAAATACTGGATTACAAATCAAAGAGTTATTTTCAGAAGAGGATTTTTTGGATATTCAGTAACTTCTCTTCCATTAGAAAGAATAGTTGATGTTGTAATCTCAAGATCTCTATTTCAACAAATATTTGGCACTCCAAGTTTACATTTGGATACTTTTGGTTCTGGGAGTGTTGGTGGTGGAATTGGAAATTACAATGCTGTGAGTAAAGGTACAATATTTGCTATTAATAATCCTGAGGATTTACAAAGATTAATCCTTGATTTAGTTAAAAAACAGAGAAAGGTTGAAAAATTATCAATGTAATTTATAATCATTACAACCGAAATTATTAATTTAAAGGAAGTTTTACTCTCTTTCTGATAAATTGATTAATTGTGAAACTATTTCTGTAATAAAATATAGGTTATAAATGCTTAATTCCACTAAGTCATAACCTTTTGAAAAGCCATAAACTATCAAAAATAAAGTAAATACGAAACTAATAATATTCAAGACATCTTTGAGTTTTAATATTGTTATAATCCTATGATTATTTTATAAACTAACAAGCCTATACCTATTAAACCCAATAGAATGCCTAAAACTGCAAGTATGTTTAGTATTGTCTGTTTTGTTTTTTTGCTCAATAAAGCCATTTTATCATTTAAATAATCTTATTATACTCCTTTTTATTTCTTTCTTTAGACTTAAAAATAGTAAAATAATGAATAGAATTAATATCATTAACCCTAAAAATTCTAAAGGATTTATGATTTTAATCCCCCTTACTTAACAATGTATATAACCGAAATTATTAAATAAATTGAGTTTTGATTCTAATTCCACAGCCCGTTCGTCTAGCGGCAAGGATAGGGGACTCTGGATCCTCTGACGGAGGTTCGAATCCTCCATGGGCTAAATTTATATATAAGTTTACAAATGAAAATTTATGACTAAACCTATTAATAGATTAACTTGGAAAGTTATAGAAAAATATGGAAATAGAAAATATCAGGGATTACTTACTTTTTTTGTGAATGTCACTACTGAAGAAATTTTTCCTGTACCTGTGGATATAGAACATATTGATTTCATATGTAAATTAATAAATTTTGATAATAGAAACGAACTTAGACAAAATCCATTTGCTGCAATGCATTTAGTTCCTTCTACTATACATATCAATGATGATGGATACATTGACTCGGTAATTACAGGTGTTAGCAGTTTAGAAATGGGTGCAGGAGTTAGGCACAGTAAAGAAAATATAAAAAAAGCACATAAATTGATTCATGACTTTATTTCTAATGGTGAACTTCCGATTGGTACATTAAAAGAAGATAAACCAATAATGCAATATGCAGCTTAATTTAGTATATCTTTTTATATTTTTCCTTTTTTAAGTTATATATGAAACCGAAATTGTGTGAACAAATCAGTTTAGATTCTTATTTGCAATATGGTGATAGAAAAAAGCCAGGCAGGATAAGTTTATTGTGTGATTTAGAAGCAGATGAGATATATTTTGTACCCAAAGAGATTGAACATATTGATTTTGCCAAAATTTTAGATGATCAAAATAAAAGAAATTATGAAAAATTAATACCTTCACATGTTGATATTTTATATGATGGAGAAATCAAAGTTATAGGAGTTATAACTGGTGTATGCGGCTTAGAAGAAAAGCTTTGGATAAGACATTATAAAAGAGATTTAGTAACTGCCCATAGAAAAATCTTTGATATTTTAAGTATTAGTAACTTAAAAGTTGAATTAAGTGAAAATACAATAGTAGATAGATTTTTACGATGTTATTTTCATGGTCTGGCTCTTCGATATATTTTTGTTAAAAAAATATTTTCTACATCATCAGCCGTTGTTTGAAGAGAATCCAAAACCAATAAGTTTTATAAATAGTAGCATTAACCAAAATAAAATGGCAAAGAGATATTCAGGAAAGAAAGGAATGGCAGGTTCTAAGAAACCATTAGAAGATAAGCCTAAAACATGGTTAACTTATAGTAGTGATGAAATGGAACAGCTAGTTGTAAAAATAGCTAAAACTGGGAAACCAACAAGTCAAATAGGTTTAGTATTAAGAGATAGTTATGGAATTCCTGATGTTAAGAAAGTAACAAATAAAAGTATTTTAAAGATTTTAGGAGAACATAAATTGCAGCCAAAAATACCAGAGGATTTAACAAGCTTATTAAAAAGGGAATTAAATTTGCAAAAACATTTAGAAAAAAACCATAAAGACATGGGTGCAAAAAGGGGAATATTAATAACACGTTCAAAAATAAGAAGACTTGAAAAATACTATAAAAAAGAAGGCATTTTGCCAAAAGAATGGGCATACAATAAGCAGGATATAAAGCTTACAGTTTAATTTTTTATTTAAAATGGGTGATTTGGAAAAATACTCGGATAGAGTTAGAAAGTTCTTAGAGATATTAAGTTCAAATAAAATAAATAAGATTAGTGTTATTAAAAATACAAATGCAATAGCTGCTTCTTCAATTATAATTTTATTTTTAAAAGAAAAGAATTTTACATTAAATTTTACAGATAATATTATGGAAGAAAATACTTTAGTAATTGATGAAAAATATATAAGTTTTAATGATTTTAAAGTTGAGGGATTATCAAGCATATTTGCTTATTCTTTGATTAAAGAAGCGAATTTGGAAAATAAATTTCTTAATTTGATCTTAGCAGTAAATAACAAAGAAGATGTGCAAGATTTAATTAAAGAAGCATTTGAAAAGAACTTAATAACTGAGAAAAATAGCTTTGGATTTGGCGGGATAAGCAGACCAATAAATAATTCTCTTGTAATGTCTATTGATCCTTTTATTCCTGGTTTTTCAAACAATGAACCTATTGTAAATGAATTCCTTAATTCCAATTCCATAAATCATAAACATTGTTTTGAACTTAATGATAATGAATCTGAAATTTTAAATAAAGCCGCATTATTAAGAAATCCTGCACTAATTGAATTAAAGAAAGAAAAAAATTATCTAATAACAAATGAGGATTCCCCATTAACAGATTTAAATGAATTTAACTTATTTTTGGAAGCTTGTGTATTTTTGAATAAACCTTCATTAATAATTGCAAAAACTTTTATGCCTAAAGCATATAAAAATAGAGCCATAAGTATAGTAAAACAATACAGGGATATTTTTCTAGATTTCCTTGACTGGTTTTATTTAAATAGAAAATCAAATGAAATAATTGAAAAAGATAGTTCAATAATTATTTATTCAAATAAATTAGCAAATAATAAAAAAGCACTGGAATTGGTTTACAAGAATTTTTTTAATAAACAAGATAAAGCAATAATTGGAATTTTTGATTTAAATGATAAGACTGAAATTTTGATTTACTATAAAAATTATAATTCTGAATACAATATTAAAAAATTAACTGAAGAATTGAAAGAATTTGAATTTAATATTGATAAAAATTTTATTGAATTAAAAATAAATAAAACTGAGAAGGAAAGGATAAATGTAATCATATTAAATAATTTAGAAGCTGCAAAAGTTGAACAGATTGCTTAATCATGTTTTTTATATTTGAAACTTAGATCATTATATTCTTCTGTATTATAAACAACAATTCTTTTATCCTGCCACAAAACAAATTCTTTTATACCTGAATCTAAAGTTATTTTACTGCAGATAGTGCAATAAGGTTCCCCAGATATTATGATATTGCCAGTAGCATCAATTCTTGTAAAATATAATGCTGAATTTACTAATAGATCTTTATTATAAATTAGTGCATCCATAACTGCTCTTTGTTCTGCATGAATACAACATGTTTTGTCTTTGACTTTCTCATCATATTCTGATTTATTGTTATTGCATCTTCTTTGTGATTCTAAATTATATGGCGGAGAATTGAAACCTATTCCTATAATTTTATTTTCTTTAACAATTATTGAACCGCATTTATCCCTTAAGCAAGTTGCATTTCCTGCAGTTTCTGCAGTTTTCTTCATATATTGAATTGCCACTTGTTCTGCTAATCCTTTTAAGATTTCCACAATAAATACAAGAATTGAAGTAAATATAAAGTTTTAGCAAAAGAAAAATATAAGTTATTTAATATAACTTATGAAAACTTATTAATTAATTGTATCTCTTAATTCAATTTGCAGATCTTGATTTCTTTTATTTGATAATAAACTGTCAATTGTTATTTTATTTCACAATCTAATATTGTAACTTTCTAATATCCCTTTAAATTGTCTTTCACTGCAAAAAATTTCAAGCTCTTGTTTTTCCCTAGTATTCTTTTTTTCACGCCTTCCATAAACCAAAACTTCTTGATTTTTCTGATTATAAAATGCAAGAATTGAAGTAAATCTAAAATCATTTCCTGCGTCTGTATAATAATCTCCAGTACCTGCTGTAACTTCATTAAATCCCTGTTTTTTAAAATCATGTAAATATCTAAAAATATAAAATACATCCAAATCTATATCTATTCCGCCAATATCTACAAAAACTGGTTCTTTTTCCATAAGTTTGAATATACAAAAAGCTTTATAAACATAATTCCTTGCCAAATTTTAAATGGCAAAGAAAGAAACAACAGCGCAAGTAAAGAAAAACAAGAAATGGGTTCCTATTTTAGCATCTAAAGAGTTTTCTAATTACCAAATTGGAGAAACTTATGTTGAAGATCCAACAAAATCTGTAGGAACTACTGTTGAAGTAAATTTAATGTTTTTAACTAATGATTCTAAAAAACAAAGCAATAATGTTAAATTTAAAATTGTAGAATATAAGGAAAATAACTTATTTACTGAATTTATATCTTATGAATTACAGAAAGCACAATTTAAAAGATTGTCAAGACCTGGAAAGGAAAAAGTTGAAGATTCTTTTAGTTATGTTACTAAAGATAATAAAAATGTGAGGATAAAACCTATATTAATAACAAGATCAAAAGCTGTAAATTCCAAATTAACTTCTATAAGAATAACTACAAGACAGTTATTGGCTGATATTATTAAAAAAATGAATTATACTGACTTAGTAAGAGATTTAATTTCTGGAAATCTACAAAAAGAAATCAGAAACAGAGTAAATAAAGCTGTTCCTGTTGGAAGTTGCATAATAAAGGGTTTTGTTAAATTGAATTGATTTCTTTAGATTTAGATATTTGACAGAAACTAGAAATGTTTTTAAAGTCTTTATTTACTTCTTTTTATTATAAGCCACCGTAGCTCAAATTATTTGATTCTTTCAAATAGGAGCAATGGCAGAGCAGCTGTTATTTAATAGCTGAAACTTGTAAGCTGATCATCTGATGCTGTAATAGCAAATGATCTCAAAGTGATCAGCAGGCTGGGGGTTCAAGTCCCTCCGGTGGCTTTATATTCCAAATGAAAATAACAAAAGACATTGTATACATAAAAAATAACTGGTTTGTTTTTTTAATACAAGCGATATTAATGGCTTTATTTTTTATGGCTATAAATGGTTTATACAAAGCATATTCCGAAAAAAATATAGAATACTTCCTATTTTTAATCTCAATTGCATTTATTCTACCTGGTTTTCTAATAAAGGATAGTGAAAAGAAAGAAGATAAACTAATGAGTTTTTATTGTTATATATTAATTATTATAGGCTTGTTAATCTTCTTATCTATTGGTCTTGAATATGCATTATCTAAAACTGGACTTTTTATATTTGCAAAAATTTATCTTTTAATAGAATTCATAATGGCTTTTTCAATTTCAGGCATAATAATAAATTTATTTTATAGAACAAAAAAGCTTCTGGTAGATATAAAATTGGAAATATTTTAATAAACCATATCCCAAGAATACTATTTTTAATAATTATTTAATTTTCTTAAATTCTTTAATAATCTTTTCATTTTCTTTTACAGGCAAATTATATTTTTTTCCTAATTTTATTATATAACCATTTAAAAATTCAATTTCTGTTTTCCTTCCAGATAAAACATCCTGACAAGTAGATGAATAATGCTTCATCTTAGACCACGTTTTATACATTCTTTTTTTTAAAATCTTATAATCTTCTAAATCAAAATCTCTTTTCAATATATTATAACATTCATCAAATAATAAATCAATTATTTCTCTTGTTTTAGGATTTGAGAATAGTTTATCAAATGTTGTTTTATTTATTGCAGACAATGCATTTAAACAGCAGTTGTTTATTGTTTTTTCAGCCCTCAATATATCGAAATTCTTGTCTGCATGGCAGGTTATTCCAGAATCTGATAATAATTTTGCTATTTCTAATCCTTCTTTTGAATATTCAGTTTTCCAGCCTAATTTTGTAGATGTCATTGTTAATTCATTTTTATTTAATCTAAAACCTTCAAATACAGATATTATCAAAAGTTTTTTATTTCCTATAATTGAATGATATTTTGAATTATCCACAAGACCATTTTGAATGCTTATTAAATGCTTATATTTTATATTGTGCTTATTAATAATTTTTAAAATGTCTTCAAGATTATATAATTTTGCAGTTATGAAAATAAAATCATAATAATTATTTTTTGTAAGATTAAAAATCTTTTTAGGAATTTTAAATTGTTTATTATTGATTTTAATATGATCTTTAATTTCTTTTAATTTTCTTTTTCCAAATAATTCAACATAATTGTTATGTGTATGCAACATCAAACCTAAATATATACCTATAGAACCTGCCCCGCAGATTAGCACTCTTTTTTGCATGGTTTAATTATCTTTATTCAAGTTTAAAAGGATTATGATTTAACATAAATATTTAAAAGCAATGACTAAATATTATGTATTCAATCATAAAAAGATTTATTAACTAAATATTTATTGCACTTTGATAATGCAAACAAAAGAACAAAATCTTGGAAGTCTTTATGTAAACCTTGGCTTGGAAGATAGGGTTTTAGCTAATGGAGTTTTGCCAAAGAAACAACTTACTGAAAGAGCAGATATTATAAATGGAATGGTTAATACCCTTGCTGAAAAAGGAAGATTAAATGAAGCAATTAAATTGATCCATGATAACCCGACTGCAAGGGTTCTATTTACTGGAAATCAAGATGAAATATATAGAAAAGCAGCAGAGAATTTTTCTGTTAGTGATAAAGGAGAAGATGAAGACCATTATAGTGATGCATTTGAATTTATTGAATTGTTAAATAAGGCTGAAAAAAATGATTTGTTATATTCATTGGCATTAAGAGAAGATTTGCCTTATGTTGTCTCAATGAAAGCTTTAGGGACTGTAAGAAAAAATATTGGTGAAGAAAAATTTATAGAAACAACAAATAATACTGCTTTAAGAATTCAAAATAATAATCCAAGAGCAGCATATAATTTATTTTTGAAAACAGGAAACAATAGTGCCATAGATAATCTTCATAATTATTTAATGGAAAATTTTTCATTTGATAATTTACATATCCTTAGATGGACTGTCAGACATTCTCAAGAAAAAGTTGAAAGTTTAGTAAATAAAGTATTGTCATTAAATGAAGCAAATCCTGCAACTGGGAAGCAATTTGAAGGTCTTGGAAAGTTCTTATTTGATCTTGTATATGAAAGCGGTGTTAAATTAAATGATGATCTTCAGGCAAAAGTAGATGATCTTGCTGTAAGAAATTTGAGAAATTATGATGTTACATTAGATAACATAAAATATAAAAGGCTTGGAGTAAAATGGGCTAAGGCTAATTTTAAACATGAACCTATTGAAGCTTATAAGATTTTATCAGCAAATAATTATTCTGGAGATGAAATAATTGAGGCAGCAATGCTTGCATTTATAAAACGCCAAAGTAGGGGGGATGGCCATGAAAAATTAGAGATTAAAGTTGAACATGTAAAAGCATTTTATCCAAGACTCCCTAAAAAAACCCCATTAGAAGTGCGTGAAGAAGTTGCAAGTATTGCAGAGGATAAAGAAGAATTAGCAAAGATAAGTACATTATATAGAAGAAAGGGAGATTTTTCCAAAGCTTATGAATTGAGATATAAAAGTGGAAAGTTTGATGTTAAAAATGATAGAACATTAATGAATCTAAGATCAGAATTAATAGATGAAGAAATTAAAGATAAAGATGAACGTGTTTATTGTTTTTGGCTAATTGATGCTGACAATGTCGGATATGAATTTGCTTTTAATAGACTTTTAAAGAATAAACCTGCTTCAGCTTATAATTTAGCAAAGGGAAGAAGCGACAATGATAGATTAAGTTCTGCAAGACAGGAAATTTTAAAAAGAAATAATCCTGAAAATTCGTATAAATTTTTTAAATCTGAGAAAGATGAAACTGGAATTGAAATGTCTTTAGGTGTTTTATCAAAAAAATATAGAATAGATAAGCAGGAACTTATTGAATTCTTGAATATTAAATAACAAGACTTAAGAATTTTATCTTATTACTAATTTATGAATAATTATATTGTAAAATTAAATGGAAATCAGCCCAGATTGGGGATACCTTATGAACAAAAATGCAATATTATTAATTATTTAAATAAAAATGGGACAAAAGTTTATGAAGATAGAAATTTATATCCCAATGTAACATATGTTTATCTATTAGACGGAATTAATATTTTAGTTAATGATAAAGTTGAAGTTTTAGGAAATGAAAAAGACCAAAATAAACTTGAAGATATTGCAGATACACTAGTTAAAGATTTAAATTTATTTAGAGCTGTAAGAAGATTAAGAACTTTATATGTTGCTGAAATTGAAAATGGAGAAAACTCATTACAATTGTTAAGAAAGATTAAAGATAATGACGAAAATTCAATTTATCCTATTGCTATTTTAAAATTTGATAATGACTATTTAACTAACCTTATTATTTCGGAAGACAGAACAACATCAACTAAAGATCTAGACATGAATAAAACTGATGAAATGGTTTTTGTATTAATGAGTTATTTAAATAATCCTGTTAATCTATTCCCTGAGTCAGCTGATTCTATCTCTAATAAGGCAGTCAAACTTTTAATTAATAATTGTCCTCAACAATATCCTCAAAATTTACTAGTTAAAGATTTGAAAGTTTATTATAGTATTAGAAATTTAGATTTAAATAAAAACCACGAAAATGGAAGAACAGGTTTTTCTATAAGGAAATTATTCAAATTTTAGAGGCTATATTTTTATGGAGAAGATTTATATACAAGTTACTACATTTGTATACATATGGCAGACACAATATCTGTTAGGATTGGGGACCAGGAAGCTTTAGAGATAGAGAATTTATCAAAGTTAGAAAAAAGAAGCAAATCAAGTATATTAAGAGAAGTGCTTGAAAGTGGAATAAAACAGAAAAAATTAGAACTTGCAATAGATAAATTTTCAAAAAATGAAGCAACAATAACAAAAGCAGCAGAAATTGCTGATCTTCCATTATCCACATTTATGGATTTATTATCTCAAAGAAAGATAAGTTTTCATTACACAGTTAAAGATCTGGAAGATGATTTCGAGGGTTTAATTTGATATCAAATGCTTCACCATTAATAACAATTGCAAAAATCGGATTATTAAAAGAATTGTTACAAATTTATAGTCTGATAGAAATTTCCCCCCAGGTTTTTAAAGAAATTATAGAAAATGGGATTAAAAATAACAAGACTGATGCCTTATTATTAAATGGATTGTATAAAGATAATAAAATTAAAATTGTTTTTTTTGATAAAAAATATTCTAAACTTTCTAAATTGCTTGTAAAAAAATACAACATTGACTTGGGAGAAGCAGAAACAATTGTTTTAGCAATGCAGTTAAAAAATGAATATATACTGATTGATGAATCACTAGGAAGAAATACTGCAAAGCTTCTTGGAATTAAAACAAAGGGAACATTAAGATTCTTATTAGAATTATATCAGGCAGGCATTATAAACAAAATAAGAATCAAAAGCTTGGTTGAAGAACTATTAGGTAAAAATTTTAGATTGGATATAGAGGTTTTAGCAAAATTTTGGGAACTATTTGAATCTATGAAGAAAAGAAAATGAGAACATTTGTTTTATATTTAAGGCACGGTCAAACATCTGGAAATTTTAAGAATTTGAGAGACGCTGGAAGATTAGATATAGCTGCTCATTGTCTTACTTCTTCATTTTTTTTATCTCATGCATTAAGGAAAGATGTTATTTTTTATACTGTTTTAACCGGACCACCAAATCCACCTATAGTTATTAGAGCTGATGGTAATTTGATACATGATGTTAGGTGTGATGAACAAACTTGGGGAGAAATACTTAAAAACGTCCTTAACGGAAATGGACATACTGGATTTGAGGTTTCTAAAAAAAGTTTTCAGGAATTAATCAAAGAATTATCCCAAAATAACCAAATTTATGTTTTAGAAGAGAAAGGTGAAGAGATAGACCGAACTACGCTAAGCAACAATTCGGTTTTTGTTATTGGTGATCAAGTTGGTTTGCCTAAAAAAGAAGAAGGTTTTGTTTTAAGATATGGAAAGAAAATTTCTTTGGGAAAAAAAGTTTACCTGGCTGCTGATTGCATTACTATTTTAAATTATGAATTAGATAAAATTTTATAATAATTTTTTACACTTATTGTTTAATGTTTTTTGGATCCATATATATTTATTAATCTTTTATATAATTTAGTTAATTTTTACAAAAATATTTTAAATAATAAAGTTTTTATTCTGTTTCTCTTTGCTTAACTCATGGGCTCATGATCTAGTGGTTAGGATATCTCGTTGACGTCGAGAAAGTCCCCAGTTCGAATCTGGGTGGGCCCATTCATTATTCTATGTAGACACCTAATTGTAGAAAAGTATATAAATGTAGTCACCTATAATATATTATGATAATCGAGATCAGGCAACAAGGCAAGAAGAAAAAGTATTATTTAAGCCATTCTTTTAGAGATGAAAATAAAGTTAAAAAAATAAGAAGATATCTTGGAAGTGATTTAACAAAAGAAGAAATAGAAAAATTAAGGCAAAGGGCAGAAGAATTAATAATAGCACAAATTGCAACTTACAAAAAATTAAGAGACCCTCTAAGATATGAATTATCAGATAAAGAACTAAATTTTATAAAAAAACTAGAACCTAAGAAGATTATACAAATTAATCACTTATCAAAAGATCAATGGAAAAGATTTACTGAGTTATTTACTTATAATACTAATGCTATAGAAGGATCAGAAGTAAATGAAAAAGAAGTTAAAGAAATATTAGAAGAAAATAAATGGCCAAAAGAAGTTAAGAAAGAGGATATTTCCGAAACTTATGGCGTTGCAGAAGCAGTTGACTATATAAGAAAAACAAAAGAACATTTATCTATTAATTTAATAAGAAAATTACATGAAATAACTTTCAAAAATTCAAAGCATTTCGCTGGTAAATTAAGACCTAGCAGTGTTGAAGTTGTAATTAGAGATGGTGCTGGAAATGTTGTTCATAGTTGTGCACCTTCTAACAGAATTGAAAGCTTGCTTAAAGAACTAATAGAATGGTATAATAAACATAAAAATAAATATCATCCAATACTTTTAGCAGCAGTTGTTCATAACCAATTTGAGAATATACATCCTTTTCAAGATGGAAATGGAAGGGTTGGGAGATTATTGCTTAACAATATTTTGATCAAACATAATCTGCCTCCTGTTAATGTAGGATTTAACAATAGAATTGAATATTACAAGTCTCTCCAAGAATATCAGAATAAAGGAAATGTAAGATCAACTTTAGATTTAATACTAAAAGAGTATAAAATTTTGAAAAAGGAATTAGGTGACTACAAAAGGAAGAAAATGTAGACACCTATTTTGTAAAATCTAAAATCTCAGGATTAACTAATTTTACCCAATCTTTTGATTGCATTTTTATTGATATTTCATGTAAACCTGCATTAAAATCAATATATTCATTTTCTAATAAAGAATGATCACAATAAACTTTGATATTGTATAGATTTCCAAACGGCGGAACACTCCCAACTTCACAATGAATTGTTTTAATAACTTCTTCTGGTGTTGCAAAACTTGCACTTTTAGAATTTAAAATTGATTTAACTTTATTCCAGTCTAATTTTTTAGCTGCACTTAAAACAAAATTATAAAATTTCCCTTCACTTCTAACAATCATAGACTTTGCACCAGATTTAATATCAACATTTCGGATTTTTGCAGCATCTTCGCTAGTATATACTGGTGGATGTTCAAATATTTTATATTCTATATTATTTTTGTCGAGAAATTGTTTTATATTTTTAAAATCTTCTTTCATTTTATAAAAGCTCCAGAAATTCTTCTCTTGTTAAGCCTGCTTGCTTTATTATTGCAAGTAATGTTCCTTTAGCAATTTCTCTATGATTTGGCACTGTCATTCTCCTATGTGGCGATTGCATATTTCTTAGAATAATATGGCTTCCAGTTTGGTGATCAATTTCATAACCTATTTTATTCAAAGCCTTTACAACTTCTTTTCCAGAAATAATGGGTAATTTATTCACTAAAATCAAACCCTTTTATGCTTCAACTTCAATAATTTCTTCATTTATAGTAGGAGGTATTGCTTCTTTATGTTTTTCTAAACTTTCTAAGTATCCTTCAATAGCCTCTTTGATATTTTTAATTGCTTCAACTCTTGTTTTACCTTGAGATATACATCCAGGCAATGAAGGGCATTCTGCTATAAACATTCTGTCTTCATCTTGTTCAATAACAATTCTAAATCTCATTAATTTAATAACACTTAAGACTTTTTATAGTTTTCGCATTTAAATTGCTTTTGCAAAATCTTCTTTCATTTTTAATTGTAATTATATTTACTATTTTAGATTTTCTAATTGCATAATGTTATTATACCACCAATAAATATTAATAAAAATGAAAATTTATGTTGCACACTCCAAAAGACTGAAAAATTATAAAGAAAATTTATACATTCCTATAAGAAACTCCAGATTAAATGATATTCATGAAATAAAACTTCCGCATGAATTTTCTGAAGAGCCTTATAGTTCAAAAGAATTCATAAAAACTTGCGATTTATTAATTGCTGAAATAACAGAAACTGGGACTGGTTTAGGTATTGAAATCGGATGGGCAGATGCTATGGAAAAACCAATAATATATACTTATAGAAAAGGAATTAAGATTTCAGAATCTGTAAAATCTATGGAAGGTTATTTTTTAGAATATAATAATTCAGATGAATTAATAACTGGGCTTGAAAGTAGAATATTAGATATTAAATATAAATAGTTAATCACTCTAGAATAATTTTATATTTTTTAGACAATCCAAATTTTGCTTTTACTATTTTGTATTTCTCTAATTTTAATTTTTCAGCATATGCTTTTGCTTTGGATTCATCAGTAAATGTTTTTAATCTTCTTTGCCTGTTTCTTTCAGTGCCTACAGGAATATATCTTCTTCTTCTAGTATGCAATCTCTTTACCATTATAAAAGAGGTGAAAAATAACAGTATATATAGTTTACGTTTAATTCTTTTGTTACACAATGTCTAACATACTATTATGTTACCTTTATATAGTAGTTAAAATAGTAAGATTTAAAAACTGATAAATACTACTAAATGTATGGTAAAAAGTCTAAAATCTTTATTATTAGTACCTTTTTTAGCTTTTGCTCCATTGAGGGAAGCATCTGCATATGATTGTGGAGACTTTAGTATAGACTGTGCAGTTGGATCATTTGCAGAATTAGTAAAAACTGCAGGAGACAAAGGCATAGGAAGAAAATTGGTTGACAATGATAGTCCAGAAAAAAACACTACATATTATTTAGATGAAATGAATACAATCAAAATTGGAGATAATTTTTATGAGGTAAAATATAGGGATGTTGGAAACAATGGTCCGGATTCAAGAGATGATTTATCAATAAGGAAAAGAATGGGTAGATGAAAAATCTTGGTCAGACAATGCACTAAATGGATTTCATGATTTAGTTAGGCGATATAGCAGGGGTCCTGAATTTGATAGAATAAATCCTACTTCGGTAAGTGCTGAAACTAGACAACAAGCTGACGATGCATATAGAGCTTTAGTTATTTATCTGGCAAGAGAGCTTCGTAGAAACCTAAGAAAGTAATTCTTAAAAGAACTGAAAATTTTTTTGTTTATCATTATTGATATGTAGTTTATATTTTTCAAGCCCTATGTACAATGTTAATTATTTTTTATCAATTATAGCTAATTTTATATAGATAGAGAAATGGTTTTTAGTAATGGAAAAAAAGGGGCAAGTTACAGCTTTCATAATCATAGGACTAGTTCTTTTAATTTTAATTGGAAGTATAGTTGCAATAAAACAAGGATATTTGGATGCAACCCTAGAAAAATTAGGATTTGTAAAAACTGCACCGATACAAATAGAGTCGATACAAAATTTTATGTCTAGCTGCGTTTCAGAAATAGGGAAAGATGGAATAGAAAATATAGCACTTCATGGAGGGTATAATCGACTGGAGACAGACGGCATTCCAACAACGCCTTTTACACCATTACAATCTAATTTAGAAATAATTCCAGGATCTGATTTAAAGACTGCTGTATGGTTTAGAGAAAGCGGAAATGGAATACAAGAGTTTAATATACCAAGCAAACAAAATATTGAAAATGAACTTAATTTTTATGTAAATGAAAGATTTATTTTTTGCTTACAAAATCTGACAAGCTTCTCAGAACAAGGATTTATTATGGAAGCTTCTGGAACACCTGAAACAGAAACCACAATATCAAATAATCGTGTTAATGTCGATATCAGCTATCCAATAAAAATTACTAAAGATAATACTGAGTTTAATTTAGAAAAACATTCTGCTTCTATAGATTCAAATCTTGAAGAGTTATACGAGACTGCAATAGAATTAATTAACAAGGAAAATACAGACACATTTTTAGAAAATAAGACTTTGGCAGCTTTAATTGCCTATGATCCAGAAGTTCCATTTTCAGGAATGGATACAAGCTGCACTGAAAAAACATGGTATAAACCGATTGTTGTTGAAAAATTAAAAAATATTATTTTTGAAAATACAGCAGCAATAAGTGTAAAAGGAACAAATGCCAAGACAAAAAAAGATCTTGAATATTTGCAATTTGATGCTTTGAAAGACAACAAAAATTTAGACATTAGCTTTATGTATATTCCAAACTGGCCTACTGTAATTGAGATAACGCCTTCTGAAGGAAATATTTTAAGGAGCAATTCTATTGGGAAGAGAACAGGAAGCGGAGCACAAGCCTTAGTATCATCTTTTATATGTCTATCTGACCATAGGTTTGTTTACGATATTAAATATCCTGTCTTAGTAACAATAAGAGATAATTCAGGATTAATATTTCAATTTGCTACTGAAGTGATAATTGACAACAACGCACCGCGAATAAACAGACAGACGATATTAGATATTCCGGAAGTTAATGAAGAAATATGCAAATATCCAAGAAAAAATACTGAGATTACAACATCAACTGTCGACGAGCATGGTGATTTGATGCCATTAGATAATGTTGCCTTAAGCTTCAAATGCCTTCCAGCAAATTGTGATTTAGGAAGTTCTAAACTTGAAGGAAGAGAACCGATATTAAAGACAATGGTTCCTCTGTGTTTTAATGGAATTATTGAAGGCAGAAAAGAAGGTTATTTATCTGGAAAAACAATATTCTCATCAAATGATGCTGATGAAGAAAAAATCCTTGTAACACTTGAACCAAAATACAAGAAAAAAGTAAATATATTTGTAATTGATAAGGAAAGTGGTGAAATGAGAAAGCCTTATGATACTGAACAAATTAGTTTCCAGTTTGGATCTAAAGAACAAAATTTTATTGCAAACTATAACTATCCTGGAGAAGATGAGATTGAATTAGCTGCAGGTGATTATAATGTAAATTCATATTTGATCAGGAACAGTACCTGGGGAATTACAACTAAAAAAGAAACTATAGAAACATGTATTGATACAAAATCTGCAGGATTATTGGCATTTTTTAAAAACGAAAGGCATTGTGAAAAAACAGAGATTGAGCCTATGGAATTAGAATATGCACTAACAGGCGGGGGAAATTTTGAAGTTAGTTTTGGAAGAGAAGAACTTTCATCTAATGAGCCTTTGAACCTTTATATATTATCGGATACAATTCCTTCAGATTTGGATGGAATGCAAAGAATACAAATATCACTTGAAACAAACAAAGATAATCCATTATTCAAATATCCTGGAGTTGGAGCTTAAAATGAAAAAATATTTACAAGCAATATCAATTTTATGTATATTCTTAATAGTAAATATTCCTATAGTTTATAGCCAAATTAATTCGCAAGGACAATTTACAGATCCAAATCCCTATAGTGGTTTTGCAAATCCAAATGGATACTCAGATAAGAACTTTGGAGGTTCTGTTTACAACGATCCTTTTGGAGATTATTATAGAAGACAAGCTGGAGGATATAGTTATGGGCAGCCGATATCATTAGGAGAAAGCATAATTGTAAATGTTGCTGATTATGAACCTAAACAAGTAAGAGAATCATTGTTAGACCAATCAAATGTTCCTGTATATTTCTATCTTAAAGGAACTACGTTAGGAACAGTTTTATCATCTGCATTATCTCCGCTTTCAGAAGATCCTGAAGCAAGAGACCCTTTAAGCGGGATTACAAATATACCAAAGATTGAGTATATTGACGTAAGTATGAATAGTTCTTCTTTTAATAATCAGTTTATACTTGGAAGCCCAAGATATGTAAAGCCTGTAAGCCAGAGTTATTCATTAAATAATTTAGGTGCAATAATTGTTTATTTGAAAAAATTAGAACCTGGAGCAAAATTACCAGAAGATAATACAATAAAATTAGATATGAATGCTAATATTTATTTTAATATTGAAGATTCAAATTTAATTGGATTGTCAAGACAAGATCTAACATTAAAACCATTTCCAAATGAACAAGAATTTATAGATCAAAAAGAAGATTATAAAATATTTTCTGGAAAAGGATATGTGAGAGCAATTAATATTGACAATACTGGAGCAAATATTCAAGTTTTTAATAGAGATTTATTGCCTTTAGGTTTAATTAGCCAGAATCCAAGACCAACAGAACAGGCAGGACTAGATCGTAGTGCGACATTGCGACTGGTAAAGGGCGGGCAGCCACAAACATTGTCTTTTGGTTATACTGGAAATCCGTTGCTTGATACTTTCAGAATTAGTTTAGATGATATTTCTGTTCCTACAGACAGGGCAGAGATAGAATTTGTAGTAAATGGAAGAAAATATACAAGAAAAATTAATGTTGGAAGCAATTTAATGGGTGGTAGTGATTGGGTATTAAAAGAGGTTAAGGAGAAAAAAGGAGAAAAAGTAACTAAAGAAAAAATATTAAAATTATCCAATGATTACCAATGGAGTGTTGAATCCCAAGCTGCGATAACTAATTTATTAAATAGTGCAGAATTAATTGAAACTGAATATACTATAATACTTGAAAATGGGTTTGGAGAACAGAAGACAATTGTTAAAGAAATTGTTATTCCTGTTGAAGACGATTTACCTGAATTTATTAAATCTCCTGATGAAAACCTTGCAAAACAAATGGAGAAAAGATATTGTCCTTATCAGCCATCTAATAATGGAAAATATTATGTTTATTCTGGAAACAATAAAAATTATGCTTGCGAAGCAGTTGCAAGATACAGAGCAATCCTTGATAAATACCCACAAGCCTCTGAAATTAAATTAGCTATAAAAGATTTAGCTGAAATTTATGAAAATGAATTAATACAATTTGATGCATGTAATTTAGATTCAGCTGGAAAAGTAAAGAATCAGGCTTCATGCAATAGTTATAAAAATGATATGGCACAATTAGCTACTTTCTATTATGAAAAAATAGGATTAAAAGACAGAATAAAAAACAGGATAACTGGAACTGGCGGAGAAGATTATTTAGAAGATATTGGTGTTTTAATAAGATTAAACAAAGTTGAAAAAGTAAATCCCAAAGATAGTAAAATTTTAATTAAAGTTTATAGAGATGGAAAAAATTATGAAGAACAACAAGTAAGTGTTGGAGACACAATAAAATTAAATGAACTTGTTTTATATGAAGGAAAAAAAATATATGAATGGAGGGTTGAAAATATAAATCCTGAATCTGTAACATTAAGATTATATAATCCTACAAATGGAAAGGGAAAAGCAATTGGAGAAGTTGTAACTCTGGGATTGAAAAGATTAGATCAATTACCAACAGAATATGCAAAAATTAATCCACAAGGTATTGCAGAAGGAAAACAGAATTTTGTTAATGTTGAAGTTTCTGAAATAACAAATTTAAGAGAGGCTTATATAACTGTCCTTCCTGGAAGCTCAAGAGGTTTTGTAAATTCACAATTTTCTATAAATATTCCAATTGACCCAAGACCATTTAAATGGACTCCTGAACAATTAAAATCACAGATAGAAGCTACTGATTCTTTGATAAAGAAAATTGATGGCATGGTTGACAAGCTTGATAGTTTAGTAAGAACATGGAAGAAATTATGTTTAGGAATGTTTGCTTTGCTTACTTTGAAAAGTTCATTATTGCAAGGAAGTGTAAGAGCACAAGCAAGAAGAGTTGTTTCTCCAATATTCAAGGAAAAATGTCAATTTGAAGTTAATCAAAAAGCATCAAGTGAAAATCCAGACTTTGATACTGTTGATGAATGCTTGTCTTATTATGGCAAGGATATAAGCAAAGCAGTTGATGCAGTTGAATCAGGATATGAAGAAGCAAATAAAAAATTAGAAGATTTTGATAAAATATCAAATAATTTAAATGATCCTTCAAACAGATGCGGTGAATTTGAAAAATATAAAAACGCTGCATCAACTTCAGGAATAAATAATGTAAATCTATTAAGAAACTATAGAGATTGTTATGCTTATTCACTGGCACTTGATAAAGTACAGGATAAAACTTTGAAAAGTTCTTTAGAAACAAGCATAAAAGGTGTTGAAACATCTAGATTTATAGAAGATTTTGAAGAAGCTGAAAAAATAACTTCAAAAATAGAGGGATATAGTTTATTATCTGAAGAAAAGAAAAAAGAAGTTTTATCTAAAGCATTAAGTTCTTTAAGAGAAAAAAGGACAGAAGTAAAATCTAATTTTAATGAAATTTCAATTATAGAAAAGCCTGATCCAAATGCTGATATGAGTATTACAAAGGCTATTAGTTTTGTTCCCATTAAAGATCCAAAAACAGGAGTAAGCACTATTGGAAAAACTGAATTAGTTGGAGTAAATCAATATATCTATGAATTATATAATTCTGATAGCAATGAAAATAAATTAAAAGAAAAAGTATGCAAGGATAGATTTGGCGGCAGCATAAGTCTAACGAAGCCCAATAAATGTCAAAAGGAAAGCAAAGAATATGATTTAGATACAGCATTTGGTGATATGAAAAAGTCAATTGCTACTGCAGAAAATGGAAGACAATTATATGTTAAGAAAAATTTCTTTGTGAATAGTAAAATTCAATCTTTACTTGAATTAAATCAAACCCAATGTGAAGCTCTTGGCGGAGAATTAAAAGATAATAATTGCAATCCTAAATTTTCAGAATTTTCAGTACAGATAGACCAAGCAGGAAGATCAATTAACAGCGAATATTCTTATTCAGGTAATATTGAAGCAACATATAATAATAATGGATTAGTTGCCTGTTATCCTGTTGGTGAAGGAAATTATGTTAAAGTTGTTAATAGGTATCAAGGAGATAAAGGAACTAAAGATATACAATTATGGAATGTTGGAAGCAATGGAAGAATTGAATGCGGATCTGGAGATGATGAGATACAAAAAACTGAATCTGAATTAAAACTTCCTGAGAATTTACAATTAGCAAGATCATTAATTAACAAAGAACCAAGAGGAAAATGCAATAATGATGGAGATGTTATTGGAAAATTAACAGGCCAATTAATAAGCTGCAGAAAAGTTACTGCTGACCAGTTATCGTCATTGGTGCAGCCGAAGTGTATTGATGTTATGGAGCCAGAAGATTGTAAAGTGTTATTTAATTTCTGTGATCCTGTAATGTGTCCTAGTTCAAGATGCACATTAGGCGGAAGAGTTCCCCCAAGAAATGTAATTCAATCTGGAATTATTGGATCTACTGTTTTATGTTTCCCAAATATAGCTGAAGGAATTGCTGTTCCTGTATGTTTAACTGGAATAGATGCAGGATTAAAAAATGTAAGAAGTTTGTTGCAAGGATATAGAGACTGTCTAGATATTAAATTAAATAAAGGAGAAGATGTTGGATTTTGTGATTATATAAGATCAGTTGGTGTTTGTGAAATGATGTGGAGAGAGGCTTCTAATTTATTATCTATAAGTGGGGGATTGGTTGACTGGAGCACTTCTAAATTTGGAGACCCAGAAGGCGGAGCAGAATATTTAAAATTCCAATCATCTTTAAGAAATGTTGAAGATAGTGTGAGGGTTTTCACTAATGAATATAAAGATACTTATACTGCACAATTTTTAGGGCAATCAAGTGATGAGATTGGAACACAAATATGCAGGTTAAGTGTAAATGGAAAGATACCAAGTGTTGGAAAGATATTAGACCAATTAACAGAACCAGAAAACCCACCACAATTTACAGCATTCTTTGATGAAGCACCTTATGCCTCACCTGGATCAATAGCTGGACAAGCACTAGGAATTCCTTATGGCACAAAAGAACTTTCATTGTATAAAGTATTTTATCATATATATGCAGGAACTGGTTATTTTGGAGGAGCAGGAGCATCGCAATCATTAGTTGGAGGAGGATTGCAATCTGGAATACAGCAGCCTGTAGTTTACCAAGTTTATTTAATTAACAGGGAATTAGGATTGCCGACAATGTATGTAACATACAGAGAAGATGAAATTTCGGGAGGATTCCAGGCATCATTAAAAGCAGGCGCATATGCACAAAAATCAGTACAAAAAGTCGGGCCTAAAGGATATAACCAGGTTTGTGTAATGATAAATGGACAAGAAAGCTGCGGATTTGGAAAAGTTGCAAGTTCATTTGGAATTAATGAATTTACAGATGCAATTACAACAAAGCAATTACAAAGAGATATTAATTCATCTTTACAATGTACTGCTGATGATGCTTCTACACCAGGATTATCAGCATTGCGTTTAGGAGCATTAACTGGAGTTGCTGCTGCAGGAGGTTCTGGATTAATTGGAAGTGCATCTGCAACTGGAGGAAGTAATTTTGGAGCGCAAGCTGGAGCAACAATTACTCAAGGAACTTCACCTGCTATTGGTGTTGTAACTTCTGGAATGGATAGAAGTTTATTATCAAATGGCATTGTAAGAATTTGTGCTATTTCAGAACCAACATTAGAACCTGGAAGATGGGAAGATGTGGGAAGCTGCGGATCAGATAATGGTGGAAAATCTTTAGGAGAATGCTGGCTTGACAAAACAAGCATAAACATACAAGACAGAAATATGAAAAATGATGCATTATTGGATTTATTAAAAGCAAGAGGGGATTTAGATATAAGCCAGTTTATTGATCCAGAAACCAGCAGAGCGGCTTTAATTACATTAGAAGGAAGAAGAAATGAAATAATTAATTCAATAAGAGATTTAGTTGAAAAAGCTAAAAAAGAAAAAGCAGGACAATTAATTATAAGCTCTGCAAAATTACCAGTAGGAAAAATAGAAATTTCCAAGCCTGCTAATTTCAATAGTTTTGTAATTAGAGAAAAAGCAGATAAAGCTTCAAAGCAAATTGGAAGCTTGCCTGCACCACAAGCCGGAAGCATAATTGAAATGGATGTTCTTGAGAGTTATGTGGATGATAATAATAAAAGATGGTATAAGATTAATTATAATAATATAGAAGGCTGGATAATGGAAGGACCAAGCATAAAAAGAAAATTAGCTTGAAAAGGAAAATTTTAGTTTTTGCAATGTTTTTATTAATGTTAAATATAGCATTAGCTTTAGATAATGAAATTGAACAATCAATTGATTCTTTTGTAACATTAAGTCTACCTATAAATGGTGGATTAAGTTATGGAAGATTAGCTGAAGATTCTCTAGATCCAAAAACTTCTATTAGTGCAATATATTCTGAAGCACAGGGATACAAAGAAATAGCTGCTTTGTTTCAGGATTACAGGGTTTCTGTATCAAGAGAAATTAAAAAGCCTGAAAAAATTGATG
>JAGWAD010000022.1:0-1039 GCA_018302105.1 Candidatus Woesearchaeota archaeon | reverse complement strand
CATATAAAGAAGATAAATGGTTGTGGTGCAAAAAGGCCTTAAAGGGTGATTCTAAATGCAAAGATGAACTTAAACTTGTTAGTGATTTAAAAGATTTGGAACAAGGTTCAGCTTATTATTCAATAATCAATAGTTTAAATGGGTTGGGTTTCAAATATGGTTTAGAAAATTTAGTTAATGCAATAGCCACTGCTAAATTAAATGGCAAAGACATTGATTTAATTATACAAGATAAAAAAATAGAATTAACTAAAGATGAGATAATTGTTAAAAAAGAAATAACTTCAGGTGATTCAATTGGAGGAAGGCCTGTAAAATTCGAAGATGAAGAAATTAAGGAAAGTTATATAACTATAAAAATAGGAAACAAAGAATTTAAAAAAATATTCAAGATAGATGACAATTCGATAATAGATAAAGAATCAAAGAATTATAATCTTGCTTTAGTTGAACTTTATAATTTAGCATTAAAAGATTCTGCTGAAAATAAAGATGGAGAATTAATTTTCTATATTAAAGAATTTGTCTTAAAGAAAGAAATAGGAATTGATCCTAATTTGGTAAGCGCCATAGTACAAGTAGGCGGAGATTTAGATAAAAAGTCAATAGAAAAGGCAGTTGATTACATTGTTGAAATTACATTGTTGAAATTGATGCAAAATTAAAGAGAAACAAAATACAGGCAAATCTGGAAAATGTTGCAGCTGCTTATTATGCAGGTCCTGAACAAGTTATAAAATACAAAGGCGTGCCAGTAAATGCAGAAACAGAAGAATTTGTTAATAAAGTCAGGAAGATATATAAAGAAATGACAAATGAATAAAAAAATTATTTACAATATAATTTTGTATACTATTTTCACTTTTTTATTAGTATTAACTATGTTTAAAGTTAAAGATCTGACAAGAGACTATATTTTAGAAATACAGAAAAATGCTGATGATATAAATAAAATAAGTAAAGATTTGGGAAAACAGAATTTAACTCCTGAAGAAATTAAAGAAGCTGAAGGCAAAATAAATTATGTAACTTCTGTTGC
>JAGWAD010000034.1 GCA_018302105.1 Candidatus Woesearchaeota archaeon | reverse complement strand
ATTACACTTTGTTGGATCTGTAGAAAAACAATCTCCATCTAAGCACGACTGTCCTTGAGGACATGAAACACCTAAACAAGGATTAACCACAACACATTGGCTTAATGCAGTATTGCATTTATAAGGTTCCTGACAATTTCTATCAGTTGTACATGACCCACCTCTTCCAGACAACACATCATCATCTATAACTAAAACAGCATCAGTTTTAGGCCTGCAGCAAATAGAAATAGGATATAAACTTGGAGGAGCATCACAAGAAGCAGCATGCGCATTTACATTTGTAGATAATTTTACAGCACATTTTGTTCCAGTTGAAGAAGGACAAGCTTGTCCATTTGAAATTGAAGCACATTGCAGTTCAGAATAAAAAACTCTTTGAAGATAATCAGAATTTAAAATACCTAAGTGAGCATTTGCTGTTCCAGATAATTTAACTATTCCTCCTAAAGGACCATTTCTATTAGCTGAAGAAACTCCCTGACTATAACAAACACTATAAGAATAAATTGGATCATTATACAAAGCAGCATGCGCATCTTCTAAAGAACTTAATTTAAATAAAGTTTTTGCTTGTGCACATTGTTCTGAAGGAACAACAGCAAATAAAGGTGGAATATTCAAAGGTTGGTTTGGTTGAACATCAGAAAATGGATTGACACAACTGTTACTATTACAAATTAAACCAGAATCACATTGTGCAGTTGCAGTACAAGCACGCCCTTGAGGAAAACCATTTATATTTTGCGAAAAAGTGATATCTTGAGATTCTTGAGGAGAAATAGATTTACAAAAAAAATCCGCGCATGTTTGGCCTTCACCACATTGGTCAGAAGAAGTGCACTGTCCAGGATTTGGAGCAGTAACATTGTATAAACTTAAGATAAACAATAAAGAAATAATTATTAAATAACCTCTTTTCATCATAGAATGTTTACAAGAAACTACTATTTAAAGTTTTTGAGTGATCTTACTTTTTATACTCTTTTAAATTATAAAAATTTTTAAAAAAATAATAAAAAATTATACACCAATTAATTTTAAAGCTAATCCATCATCAGAGGGTTTCCAAACATTTGAATTCTGCGGCTTGCATCTGATTTTTATTGTATATTCTTCTGTATTAGGTACTGCAGGTGGAAGGGCATCTAAATCTAATATAGCAATAGCAAACATTTCAGGATCATAATCTTCCCAAGTAACGAATTTCTCTCCTCTTTGATAATTTTCATCATTTCTCTCACTATTTCCAGATCCAAAATCGCTCCAAGCATTATAATTTTTATAAAAAAGTTGACAAGAAGAGATTCTTAAATTAGAAACTGCTTCTACACGAACCCTTATTGTATTATCTGGTAAACCTAGATTATTTGTTTTTCTTCCTGCACTGCCAGTAAGTTCAAAATTATATAGGGCATTAAATTGTAATTCTCTATCTCTACCTATAAGTTGTACAACAGTTTTAATTTTTTCATTTAACAAAGTATTTTGAGCTTCCAATTCAGAATTTTTTTGACGTAATTGTTCTATTCCTCTATTGTTCTGTTGAATCAAACCAGCAAGCAATTGAAGTTTAGATCCAAGAGTTTGTCCTGTAGAATCAACTAATTCATTTATATTATGAAAAACACCAGGAGTTGCAAGTTTTCCATTCGAACTTGCAGCAAATACAACAAACAAAGATAATATAGAAAATACAACAACAAATACTAAAGCATAAACAAATAATCTATTGAATTTACCAACTCTTTTTTGAATCATAAGTTATTTAGCAAATAAACTTGTATTTAAATATTACGAATTTTTGAGCTGTAAAGTTAGCAAGCGGAACGGAACAGAGCTGGGAATTTTTCAGAGATAGAAAAAATTTGGGTTGAGTGGAGTTCGCTTACGAGTGAGCATTTCCCATTACAGAAGCGATTAACACCTCAAATTTTATCAAAGATTACAGCGAAATAAACGTCTGTATGCGAACGGAGTGGACGAACGGAACGAAACCGTAAAGTTGCTGTTAAATCCTGCCGACTACGAAGTGGGAGGTATCGAGTTTAAGTTCCGTAGCGAAGCGGAGACATACTGTCCGAAAGACTGGGGGAGTTCTTTTCCAAGCAGAAGGCTCTTTTAGTTAAATACATTAAGGGGAGTTCCGTTCTATCATTTGAGCGTTAGCGTTACTTAGAGAACAAGTATCCGGGGGACAATTTCTCTCAAAAACGCAACATTTATATATTATTCATTATTATTGAATAATCATTCACTTATATTGAAAATGATACCTAAGAACACTACAAGAATAATAATATATCTATTGAAGAATGTGGATGAATTTGGTTACAATATTAATCAGATCTCTAAATTGAATAATATCAGTGTGGGCAGTGCATTCAAAATCATCAAAGAACTTGAGAAAGACAAGATTATCATAAAGAAGGAAATCAGCAATGCTTCCCACTATAAGTTAAATTTTGATAATCAGGAAACAATCAAATTATGCGAGCTTCTTCTTTTAGCTGAAAGACGCAGTCTTAAAGGTCATGCAAAATTGTACGCTGACGAAGTTATTAAATTCAAAGAAGCTGAAATGATTATAATTTTTGGCTCTGTGTTAAGAGGTAAAGAGTTTAATGATGTTGATGTACTTTTTCTAACCAATCAAACTAAAAAAGTGAATAATTTTTGTTTAGAAATATCAAAAGTCAGAACAAAGCCAGTTGTACCTTTGATTATGAAGCAGGAAGATTTAATAAAAGCAATGAAAAACAAGAAAGAAGCCATCTTAGGCATGATGAAAGAAAGTGTTGTCTTGAAAGGGGAATCAATATTCATTGAGGTAATCAAAAATGTCAATTCATAAGCAAAAACTTGATTGGTGTTTGGCAAGAGAAACAAGAATGAAGAAAATCAAGCCAAACGATAAATTATCAGAAGAGCATATCAACAAAGCAAAACACAATCTTCGTGCTGCCGATTACAACATTAAAGGTGGCTTTAGTGATTGGGGTGTTTCACAGTCTTACTATGCTATGTATCATTCTTTACTTGCTGTTCTTTTCAAACTTGGTTATGAATCAAAAAATCACGAATGTACAATTAACGCAGTTGAATATTTGATTGAGGAAGGTAAGATTGATCTTGACCTGAAAGACATTGCTTTTATCAGAACAACTGAGCAAATGACCTCTAAAGATGCGAAATCTCTCAGAGAAGAATTTCAGTATGGAACAGAAACCACTGTAAATGAGAAATTATTGAAAGAGTTGCTTGAAAATGCGAAAAAAGTGGTTGAGAAGATTGAAATTGCTTTGAGTGAATTATGACTTCTTTATTTGAGCATAGCACTCTGGCATGAATGATTGTTTTGGTTCTTCTTTGAAAACAACAGATTCATAGTTTTTAATTATATCCGCAAACTTCTCTAACCCAATCCAATATAGAAACGTGACTTATCTTATGGTCAAAATGTCGCTTCAACTGATTTCTCATCTTTCTGCTTGACAAATTGGAAACATACATATCGATTGACATTGTAACTATCTCTGGTTTATTTCTCATTCTGTAAAATCCATCATCGTAAGTAAAGAATCTTTTACAATCTCGACAATAATGCTTCTGTATCTTTCCTCGATGCAATGTTTTGCGATAGCCTTTCTTGTAATTGTTTGTGCTCTTGCAATGTTTGCATCTTATTTCCTTACTCATACTACATATTCGGCACCCGAAGTATATATATCTTTCGGTGCCCGATTTAGCTTTTGCCAGCCTAATAAGTGTCGCTAACTTTACAGCTCACGAATTTTTAATTTAAAATTTTAGACATTTTAGTCACACTGCGATTTGGCTATTTAACTACCAGAATTTTCTGAATAAATAAGTTCCGGCATAAGCTAATCCGCCTAATAAACCTACAACATAAACTGCAACAGCAGGCTTTGAAGTTCCTACATTCCTGACAATTCTACCTGTTTGAGTCAAAAACCCAACACTTGGTGTATTATCTACAATAGGATTTTCATTAGTTGGATTTTCATTTGTTACTGGATTTTCAACTGGTGTTTCTGGAGGATTAATTACTGGAGTTCGGGGAATAACTACAGGATTATTCGCAGGTACGTTTGGCGTATTTACGATATCATCATCTCTTCCACCGCCTCCACCACCATTATTATTAGTATTTCCATTATCTTGAAACTGTGATGCTACTGAAAAACTTGTGTTAAATACACTTCCAATATTTTCATATTCATCTGAACATCTGAAATAATATAAATATGAATTTCCTGAACTCCCAGTTATATTTGTTGTATGGTAACTTAATGCTTCATTGCTAAATAAAATTCCATTTTCCCAATTAAAGGAATTAATATCTAATTCTGCAGTATTTTGTACATACGAACAATAAGAAGGTTCATTCAAGCTAAATGAAAGATTTACACTTGTAGTTCCGGAGCTAAATTGTTGTCCATTTGTAGGACTTAAACTATTTTGATCTACTATAGGAGCCAAAGTATCTTGTACTAAGAAAAATTTATATGCATCTTCTGGTGTATCTCCATCACTTGCAGCCACATAGCCTTGTAAATAAAATTTATTTCCTTCAGTAAGATTAAAGTTTAATAATCCTATTGTTGTTTGTCCATTAACACTGCTTTCATTTTTATAATAAATTTCATTTCCTTTTTCAGACCCAACTTGTATTGTAGCAGAACTTTCATTTAATCCATCATTATCAGTAAATGCCCAGAATATATCTAAATTATCAGTATCCTGTTCAAAATAAATCAATCCATTTTTAAGTTCAGATTGTGTCCTGTTATTTTCTATTCTTAAATCTGCATTAGGTCCTGGAGTGTTTACAATAATCCTTCTTGCATTATTTGCATAATTTCCTACAGCATCATTGCATATAACGTCCCACAAATATTCTCCATCTCTTACTGGAAAATTATACTTAAATTCACCTTCATAATTTCCAAGATTTTCATCATCAAAATTCATACTTACTTCACCTACAAATTCATTGTTTGTTGTATCAAAAACAACTAAATTGCACCCCACTAAATTATTTGTATTATCTGTTACTTCATAATTAATAACTAATTCTCTTGAATTTAAAAGCGACTTATCTTCTGGAGAATTACTTAAGTCAATCTTTGGTTTTGCAGCATCTATTCTTATTAATCTTGGATTTCCTGAATCTCCCCTGTTGCCAGCATCATCCTGACATTCTACATCCCAATTAAATGAATAAATTTTTTCTTCTGGAAAATCTAAGTATAATTCAGGAGATATTACATTCCTTTCACCATTTTTAGGAGTTTCCATAAGATTAAAAACTCCATTTATCTCTCCATCTGTTTTTAATCTACAATTTAATTCATTGTCTGTTTTATCATTAACAGAAAATGCAAATACTTTCATCATATTTTCGTCCTTACCAAAAACAGACCTATTAAACCTACTAAAACCAACACTAATAAGTTCATTTTCAACAACATCACCTAAGCTTGCATTGTTGCCTAAAGTAATTCTGGGAATATCTCCATCAACATAATAAAATACTTCTTCTTCTATTAAATTCCCAGCCCTGTCAATCAAACTAAATACAATTCTATGTTCTCCAGGAAGCCAGTGATTTGGATTATTTGTATTTCCAACATTGAAGTAACCAATATATCCTCCTTCATCGCTTGGAGATATTCTATTTGTATTCATATAATCCCAAACCTGTATGTTTTCAACTAATTCTCCATTTTGATATCTATAAATAAATGAATTTGCAGCATCAATTCCAGAAGTATCTAAATTTCCATTTATATCAAAGCCAAGTCTGTACATAAAATACCCATTAATGTTATCACCTTCTCTGAATTGTGTACCATTTCCAGGATCAAAAGTTACATCCAAAGGTGCTGTATCTAATATAAAACTAGAATTTGTAGATATTGTTTCATGTCCAGCAGCATCATTACAGGAAACATACCAAAATATTTCTGCTGTGTCATTTACATATCTTCCTGGTAAATAAGAAAGATCTTGATTATCAGTAGTTACTCTGTTTTCCGAAGTTGTAAATCCATTTACTCTATCTCCATCAACAAATAAATTGCAAAAAACTCCTGTATCAAAGCCTCTTGCATCTAAACTATCATCATCTAAACTAAAACTAAAAATCATTGTATTAAGTAATTCTTGTCCAACATAAGAAAAGGTGTTCAATTGTTTTATTTCAGGATTATCCCTGTCAATATATAAATGATAAACAAAATCATTTCCTTGATCTAAAACATTTCCAGCTTTGTCTTCTAAATTAGCTATTCTAAAATTAAAATATCTTTTATTTTCTGGAAATTCTGAAAAATTAAAAAATGAGTAACATACCTTATCAGTGCATTCAAGCTGAAAAATACCATCTACATTTCCATTATTTTGTAAATTGGCAGTATTACTGTATCTTCCCAATATGCTCTGAGTATCATCAAAACCAGATTCTAAATCTTGAATATTTAAAGAAATCCAGTAATCCCTATCAGGATTTACAAATCCCTCACCCATATCCAAAAAGGCATTAGGCGGATTTTCATCATTCAAAATAGTAAATCGTGCTATATTTTCACTTGCTTCATTAGTTATGCTTCCATAAGTTCTAACTCTTTGCTGGAAAGTTTCTTCTTGATTTACATTTGCAGCTTCCAAATCTAATATAACATGAATTCTTCCGCCTGGCTGAATTGGCTGAACTCCATCATTGGGCTCAATTATTAAAAGTGTTGAATCTTCATCAATAGCAACTACATTATAGACCCAATCTATAAAATCAGAATCATCAGTTATTCCTGTAACATTTCCATCAGAAAATCCATTTAGTTCAATTTCAACTTTATTTATTCCTTCACTACTTTCTTCGCTATTTATTATATCAAAGCTAAAACCTCCCCATTCACCTTCATAGATTCCAGGAGCGCCATATCCAATACTGACATCAGGTGCAGCAAATCCTAAATTAGATATTAAAATAGTAAAGATTAAAATTAAAAAAAGATTAATATATCTAAATGTTTTCATCTGTTCACTCCATGAGCTAAAATTTATAAATGTTTGCAATTTCTTTACCATCAGATTGTTACTACCCTAGAGTATATAAATATTTCGATACACTTACATTGTAACGTTAAAGGGAGTTATTTGACTCAAAAAAATTTTATTTCCCCTTAACTTTTCTTTTTCTTGGTTTATTCCAATATGGGCTTTTACATTTTGGACAAACAGATGGCTCTTCATCATCTCCGCGAGGAATCCATTTATGTCCACATCTTTCACATTGGAAACCTTCAACTTCTATTTTTACTCTTGCCATTTATAGATATATGATTAACTAGTATATAAATATTTAGTATATTCTCTACTATAGAAAAGTTTAAATAGTTAGTATACCTAATTAATATATTATTAACTAATAATATGGGAGTGACTCCGAAGAGTCCCTCAGATTCCACTCGCTAAAATGAAATCCAAAGATATAATTCAGCAGAAGTATAAAAATGTAACTTGTCCTAATTGTGGTTCTAACAAGATCAAGAAAGATGGAAAAAGAAAAACTAAGAATAGAGGAGAAATACAAAGACATAAATGTAAAGGTTGTGGATTAAGATTTGTTCTTGATGATGGTTTTTATAGAATGAGAAATAGCGAGAACAAAATTACTGCTGGAATTGATTTATATTATAAAGGGGTTTCTTTAAGAAAAGTACAGGAACATTTTCAAGCTTTTTATCCTCATAATTCAAGTCATATGTCCGTTTATAGGTGGATTGTAAAGTATGCTACAATGGTCAGTAACTTAATTGACAATATTCCAATAAAATGTGGAAAGGAAATGCAAAGCGATGAAATGGAATATTACAGAAGAATTAGTAAATATCACAAAGGCAAAGAGCAGAATTGGTTTGTTGATACTTTTGATGTAGAAACTAAATTTATGGTAACAGGCGAATATATGAAAAGTAGAACTAATGAGAATTTA
>JAGWAD010000031.1:7802-47589 GCA_018302105.1 Candidatus Woesearchaeota archaeon | reverse complement strand
GAGCTCTAAAAATTGTAAAACAATACGAGCCGAAGTTATGGGAAGATTGCTAACCCATAACTTATTTGGTTACAATTTTAGAGACTCAGGACAGAGCCTATAAGGAGATTATTAAGAAACTTGGTTCTTAATCAGGAAATTTGTAAAATTTAATAATAAATGAAAGTTCCAAAAAATAATAATTTTTTAGATTTATAGTTTCTTATATAATAATCAATAACCAAAAGATATATTAATAAAATTAAAATAGAAATTTCAATGATAGATCTTCTAAAAAGCAGATTATACAATACTAGTTTAAAAAAAATAATAGACATCCTGAATAAATTAAAAATAAAACCAAATCAATTAACAACTTTTGGTTTGTTGTTTGGTATTTTAGCAGCTTTTTTTATATACAAAAGATTTTTTATTATTTCAGTCATATTTATAATTCTAAGTACATTCTGTGATATGTTTGATGGTTGGTTAGCAAGAGCTACAAAACAGGAAACAAAATTTGGAAAGATATATGATGTTGCAATGGATAAATATGTTGAAGGTTTTATCGGGCTATCACTCGCTTTTATAATGCCTCCTTTTATCTTATCGGGATATGTTTGGGCAATTTTAGGTACTTTCGGATCAATAATAATAAGTGTAATTTCTAATGCTGCATTGCAAGTTACAAATGAAAAAGTATTCAAATTCATGTCAAGGTCAGATAGGGGTCTAATACTGGTTTTGGGACTTTTAGTTGCTTCACAATTTGGTGATATTATCTTGACTTACACTGCAATTTTACTAACATTATTCTCACATTTAACAATAGTGCTCATGCTTTTTTCTTATAAAAAAGTTTTAAAAAACAAATAAGTGATTATAGTCAACAGCAGGGTAATTTGGTTTTTTGATAATAGTTGACCAACAAAGTAATTAAACGTTTTTCATGTTTGTTGTCGAATGTTAGTAAACCAAACAATACCTAAAAACTTATGTGGTCTACTATATCATATTATATTTATATCTTACATAAAATAAGGCTCTGTTGAAAGAGTCACTAGGCTAAAAACTTTAGCCTAGCAACAATGTTTATCGTTTGTGAAACATAAACATGAAAAAAGAAGTGAAATTAATTAAAAAACTTAATCATTCTTTAGAAATGATTGGCGCGCCAAGATGGTTACACCATTTTGGACCTAAAACATATCAACTCCAACAGCACGCCTTAGCGTTGCTGTTGAAAGAAGTGCTAAGGCTTTCTTTCAGAAGAGTTTCTAACATTCTAGAACTATTAGGATTCACTGTTCCTTCTTATTCTGCCTTGTGCAAAATAAGGAAAAGAATTCCCTTGTGGATATGGAATTCTTTACTCGAGCTTACCATCGGAAACAATAATGGACAGGTTGCTATCGATGGCACAGGATATAGTTTACATAACCCGAGCAGTTATTATGTGCAACGGATAGATCAAAAAAAACCAGTGAAGAGATTTGTAAAACTTTCTGCATTATACAGTATCAAAAACAGAAAATTTATTGCTCTTCGTGTGAGAGCAAGGCCCAGACATGATGTTAAAGATGTAACCTATCTCCTCAAACGATCTAAGAACATAAAAACCTTGTTTGGTGATTCAGCGTACGACGCTGAATTCATCCATGCATCTTGTTTTCATAGAGGTATTCAAACAATGATTAAACCAAAAAGGAATGTAAAACGAGGAAGATACAGAAAAAAACAAATGAAGAACTATTCAGAAAAGGAATATCATCAAAGAAGCTTGATTGAATCTGGATTCAGTAGTATTAAAAGGAAGTATGGAAGCTCGGTTCTGTCCAAGTCTCTGGTAACTCAACGAGCGGAAATATATTGTAGGGCTATAGCCCACAACTTATCCCTCACGAGATAAGAGACTTTCAACAGAGCCATAAAATAATTTATTTTTAAAAATAACATAATTCTATAGGATTAAAATTTAACCAAACTAACTTAGTCTCTATAATAAAAGAAACGTGCATAGGTTGTTAGTTAATCCTTTGAGCGATTAGTAGCTGCAGACTGAACATCTCGTTACCTTGATGCTTACATCCCAGCCCTATTAAACTTCTGTTTTAGAAGAGCTCTAAGAAGGTGTCTCTTTTTGAGGAGAACTTCCAGCTTAGATGCTTTCAGCTGTTATTTCTTGGGGCGTAGCTGCTCGGCCTGCCTTGTCAGACAACCGATAGACCAGAGGCCCCGAAGTATTGTTCCTTTCGTACTAAATACTCCTTCCTCTCAGACACCAGACACTTCTGACAGATATTGAACAAACTGTTTCGCAACGTTTTGAACCCAGCTCACGATCCCTTTTAATGGGTGAACACCCCCACCCTTGGTCGCTTCTGCACGACCAGGTTAGGAAGAGCCGACGTCGATGTAGCAAACCGCGCCGTCGATGCGAGCTCTTAGGCGCGACAACTCTGTTATCCCCGGAGTAGCTTTTCTGTCATACTTAGCCCCCACAAATAAGGGCATAAGGGTTCGCTAGACCCATGTTTCCATCCTGCATTCCATACTTATAGGAATACAGTCAGGCCAGCTTTTGCTCTTGCACTCTACAGAGGATTTCTAAACCTCCTGAGCTGACCTTTGGGCCCTGCCGATACATTTTCAGCAGGGTGCCGCCCCAGCCAAACTGTCTGCCTACTGCTGTCCTTTATTTCTAAAGTTAGTGATATAAGACATAAGGGGTAGTGTCTCATTGATGTCTAGGTCTAAACTTGCGTCTAAACCATCGGACGACTACTACCTACACTGCACAATACGCCCCACACCACAACAACAAGCTACAGTAAAGCTTCACGGGGTCTTTACTTCCCATCAGAAGACTATGGCCTTTGCACCACAAGAGTGTATTCAGGGGTTTCTAGCTAGGGACAGTGGGCACCTCGTTACGCCATTCATGCGCGTCGTCAATAAAACGACAAGGTATTTCGCTACCTTAAGAGAATCATAGTTATTCCCGCCGTTTGCCTGATCTTAGCCCCCTTGAAAAGGAGTTTAAATTACAGGTACTGGGCAGGCGTCACCTCGCGTACACATCCTTACGGACTTGCGAGAGGTTATGTTTTTGTTAAACAGTCGGGCACCCCTTGTCATTGCACCCTGTAATTGCATTCAAAAGAACACAATCGCAGGGATCCCTTATACCAAAGGCACGGGACTAATTTGCCGAGTTCCCTTAGCTAGATTACACCCTCATACCTTAGGCTTCTCACCTAGGGGCACCAGTGTTGGTTCTAGGTACGATCATTCAAAATCCTTATTATTCATCTTTTCATGGACTCTCGGCATCGGCTAGACAGATTTAGAACCTGCTATTCTCAGTTTAATCTTGTTCTCGTCATTACAACACTCCTAAGATTTATACAGATTAACATTTACGACAGTAAATGCTAGCTTAGCCCAAAGTGTCAATGAATAATCTTGTGTTACCACACGTATTTGAAAGGTAAAGGAATATTAACCTTTTTCCCATTCCCTTGAAGCATTTACGCTTCTAAAGTTAGGATCGACTTACTCTTGGCTGATCTACGTGGCCAAGAAACCCTTGCCCTTTCGGTATCAGAGAGTTTCACTCTGTTTAGATCCTACTACCGCCAGGATTCTTATTCCCATAAGGTCAACCCCTATTTACATAGAGGCTTCCGCCCTGATGGAATACCTACCTACCACAAATTTCTATTGAAACTTATCTATAGTATCGGTATCTGATTTAGCCCCGTCCATTTTAAGAGCTTACTACCTCGATGGGTGAGCTATTACGCTTTCTTTGAAGGGTGGCTGCTTCTAAGCCTACCTCCCCACTGTTTTTGGTAGTAAACATCTTTCACCCTTTAACACTTAATCAGAATTTAGGGACCTTAACTATAGTCTTGAGTTGTTCCTCTCTAGCATTACAAGTTTACCCCGGTAATGCCGTCTGCTCGCTTCTTAGATGTTATAGCATTTTGAGTTGGACAAAGAGTCGAGGAGTTTCCCCCCCAAAACCCCAAATCCGTAGCTATACCTCTATAACGATCTCTGCGAACGCTGGACTGCGGCCCATTTCGGTAGGAACCAGCTATCACCAGGTTCGATTGGCATTTCACCCCTAACCCCAAGTCAGAAGAACGCTTGCACACAGAACCTCTTCAGGCCTCCATAGAGTTTTACCACTACTTCACCTTGCTAAGGGTTAGATCACCTGGTTTCGGGTCATATCGCAGTGACTAAAAGCACTTTCGCACTTCGTATCTCGTGAACTGCATACTATTGGTTTCCCTTCGAGTACAGTCTTTAAAACTTTACTCTCGCCACTGCAATAAACTTCCTGGCCCGTTATTCGAAACGTACGTTACAACCCCATAGAGCCGTAACATACCATGACCATTAGGTTTCAGGCGCTTTTGACTCCCTATTGCGGGTTCTTTTCAACTTTCCCTCACGGTACTTGTGCTCTATCGGACTCAGACCTATATTTAAAGTTAGAAGTTTGTGACTCCTAAATTCAGGTTTGGTTTCCAGCAAACCTTACTCTGGATACTTGTACTTCCATTAAAAATTTCTACGGGACTATCACCCTCTATGGTATATCTTTCCAGACAACTTTGTAATTTTTAATTAGGAATAAAAACAAGTCCGCAACACCACACCTTCTTTGTATTTCTACAAAGAATTCAGTTTGCCTTACACCGTTTTCTCTCGCTGATACTAACGGTATCTCTATTGATTTCTTTTCCTGGAGGTACTAAGACGCTTCAATTTCCTCCGTAGTTTTTCCAGAATGGAATTCCCTAAAAGGGAAAGAAGTCTCATTCAAGAATTTATGGTTCGAAGACTACTTGCGTCTCCCCATAACATTTCGCTGCTTGTCACGCTCTTCATCAAAGTCTGAGCCAAGTCATCCGCCTAATGGCTTAGTAGGATCTACTAACAACCTATGCACGGTTAATAAATAAATATCAACCTTCAACCCCCCAACATATGTTTAGGAGCCTCATTTTCTCTATGTCTGAATTGGATGGACCCGTCGGGACTCTTCGATAAAATAAGTTACTTATTTAATTTTCGAACCCGAGGCCCCCGCCTTACTTGTGTAAGCTTAGTAAAGCAATTTACCTATGCATAACAAAATGCAAGGGCGATGCTCTACCGGGCTGAGCTACGGGCCCACCTGAATTGAGTATTGGTAGAAGAGTTAGATTTTAATAATTATAATAAGGAGGTGATCCAACCGCAGGTTCCCCTACGGTTACCTTGTGACGACTTAACCCACCTTACTGAACTTAGATTCGGAATAATCAAAGAACTACACCTCATCTAAGCCCTGCTCGGTTGGTTTGACGGGCAGTGTGTGCAAGGCTCAGGGACAGTATTCACCGGGCCGTAATGAGACCCGATTACTAGGGATTCCGGTTTCATGAGGGTGAATTACAACCCTCAATTCAAACTAAGATAGAGTTTAATGGATTTGCTTTTCCTTTCGGAGTTGCTTCCTATTGTCTCTACCATTGCAGAGCGCGTGTAGCCCAGGAGATTCGGGGCATACGGACCTAACGTTGCCCACACCTTCCTCCTCCTTACGAAGGCAGTCTTTACATTGTACCCAGTCGTCTCGTAAGACCTGCTGGTAAAAGTAAATGTGGGTCTTGCTCGTTGCACGACTTAACGTGACACCTCACGGCACGAGCTGGCGTCGGCCATGCACCACCTCTTGGCGTGTCAGGTAAAACCTTTAATCTGACCTTCATCCTGCCATCGCCCCTGGTGAGATTTCCGGCGTGGAATCCAATTGAACCGCACTCTTCACCCCTTGTAGTGAGCCCCCGCCAATTCCTTTAAGTTTCAATCTTGCGATCGTAATTCCCAGGTGGTGAGCTTAACGTCTTCACTTAGGCACTGCACAACCTCTAAGGTTATGCAACACACAGCTCACAGAGTTTACTGCTAGGACTACTCGGGTATCTAATCCGTTTTGATCCCCTAGCCTTCGTTCCTCACCGTCAGACCTGTTCTAGACAATCGCCTACGCCACTGGTGGTCCTCCAAGGATTCTAACATTTTACCGCTCCCCCTGGAATACCATTGTCCCCTCCCAGTCTCTAGTTTAGCAGTATTCTTTGCACGTTGTTAAGTTAAGCCCAACAATTTCACAAAGAACTTACTAAACCGGCTACGAACGCTTTAGACCCAATAAACGTGATCGCCATTCCCTTATCACACTTTCGTGCATTGTAAAGTTTTCGCGCCTGCTGCACCCCTTAGGGCTAGGGCCAGTATCTCAGTGCCCTTCTCGGGGCTAGGACTTTCATCCCCCCTACTGATCCAAGGCTTGGTGAGCCGTTACCTCACCAACAACCTAATCAGTCGCCGACTTATCCTTAGGCGTTGCCTTTAAAAGATGGAACATTCCAGTATCCTTCTTCTATCTGGTGTTACCCTCAATTTCTCGAGGCTATTCCAGACCTAAGGGCAAATTATCGACGTGTTACTGAGCCTTATGCCGGTTACTCTTACGAATACCCTGACTTGCATGGCTAATTCGAATCCCAATAGCAGCGACCTCCCACAGGATCAATGGGAATTGTCGCAAGATTGTTTATTTTAGCAAAAGTTCACTACTTCTACCAATTCTACTCTTTCATACTTAAAGACTCTTTAAGTATACACATTCAGAAATTGGAAAATATTTGTCATATTTTCCGCATAGAGTATAAGCCAGAAACATTAAGTTATATTTAAATCTTTTTATATATTTTGAAATTTATTCAAGAAAATTTACCTTGCTGCAGCTTTCCTTCTTCTTTTTTCCTTTCTTAACCTTTTACGCTGCCATTTCCAACGCATTTGGCCTTTCTTTTTCCATCTTCGAGAGGATCTTTTCATTAAAAACAATAAATTTACTCGAACTTTAAAAAGCTTTTGGATTTTTAGAAATCAATTTTAAATCAATGCAGATAATTCTTTTTATAATAACAAATCTTTTTTAATTTTTAATTATCTGTATAGATATGCGAAATTTTTATAATCTGGAAATTTGGAATATTAGTTATGCTCTGGTATTAAAAATTTATAAAATAACTGAAAAATTTCCTAAAGAAGAAACAAATAATATAACTTCTCAAATTAAGAGGGCTGCAATTTCAATACCCTTGAATATAGCAGAAGGATCTACAAGATTTACAAAAAGAGCCTATCTACAATTTCTAAATTATTCTTATGGATCATCTAGAGAAGTTGAAGTTTTATTATTGTTGTGTAGAGATTTAAATTATATTACTCAAGAAGAGTTTAAATTATTATTTGAAGAAATAGATAAGCTTAGTAAAAAATTATATAAATTTATTAATGTTGTTGATAAATCTACTTTTTATAAATAATAATTTTTCTAACTTAATTTTTATTGAGGAGAATTTATTTTGAAATCTTATTTTTTTAAAATTTATACAGAAGATTTTAGGCACAAACTACGTTTTTGCATTTTTCTATGTCTTGGCTGATTTCCACATCATTTCAAAGAATTTGTCATATGATTCTGCTGCTATTTTATTATTAATTAGTATTCCTAATGGTTTCTCTATCCATATTATTATACCCATCTTATTATTTCTAATTATTGTTTCTGTTAATGGTTCAAATCCTGCTTTCGTGTATTTTACTTCTGATTTTGGATATTTAAATTCTGCTTTCCATGACTTTAGTGATTCGTTAAACATTAAGTTGGCTGTTATTCCTTTTTGTGCTCTTTTTTTGTGATAGTTTACCCACCATACGTCTCCTAACATTAATGATTCTTTTGTTGAACCGAATGTATGATGTTCTTTTCCCCCTGCTTCCAATAATTCCATTAATAATTCTTTTATTCCTTTTATTCCTTTGAATGATATTATCTCTGGTTTTTCTTTGCTGATCTGTTGTTTGTTAAGTAATTCTGGCAGTATTTGTTCGAAACGTTCTCTTTTCTCATTAATATATTCTACAATATGTTTAGGATTTGAAGGTTGGTAGTGATTCCTTTTTCCTTCTCTTATTGAAGATACTAGTCCTTTTTCAACGAGTTTGTTTAATGTCATATGAACTACTGAATTTTGTAATCCTGTCTTGTCTAAAATTGGTCCTGCTGTTGCCGTGCCAAGTTCCAATAATGCTAAGTATATTTTTATTTCTGCATTAGTTAGTCCTATGTCTTCGAGTATTTGAGTGTCCATAATTATTAGTCATTAAGGTTCTATATAAGCTTTATTTTTATCCTCCAAATTTGGAGAACTTATATTTATATCAAAGCTTCTAATTGTTATTACTAATAGATAATTAATAATTAGGAGGAAAAAATGAAAGGCGTTTTTGACCAACAAAAATGGAACATCGTAGCTAATGAATTAGAAGCGGAAAACCTAAAATTAGCATCTTATGATAATACTTTAATCCCTTCACTTGGAAATCTAAAAAACAGAAAAATCTTAGATTATGGTTGTGGACCAGGAGTATTGGCTTTAGCATTAAGTAAGCTAGGAGCTAATGTAAAAACTTTTGATATATCCAAGGATATGCTAGAGTTATGCTCTCAAAAAATTGGTCAAGAAAATGTCTTTAGTAACATAGAAGCAATACCTAAAGAAGAATTTGACAATATAATTTGTAATCTAGTCTTATGCATAGTACCTGAATATGAAATAAAAAACATCTCGAGCAATATAAGAAAATTGTTAAACAAAAATGGGACAGCTTATATCGGCTTCTGCAACCCAAGAATATTCAACTTGCCAGAGTCAAGATTAGACTTAAGGTATTCTGCGGGGTATTCCTACGAAGATAACCATTCTTATAGAAAAATAAAGAAGGAAGGGGGTTATGAAATAACAGAACTTCATAGACCAATTGAATGGTACAAACAAGTATTCAATGATGCAGGACTTGTTATAGTAGAAGAAATATTCACACCAGAATATGAATTAAGTGGGAATAAAATAAGAGATTTCATAATTTTTAAACTAAGGAGAAAATGAAAAATGATTACACTAAGCATACTCATAGGCGACGATAGTTTTGCAGAAAAAACAGATAGGGCAAGTTCAGCAGTTGACAACATGTTCGTTGCTATGGCTGAAGTAGCAAACTATAAAGAAGCATTTCCAATCAGAACAGAACTTAAAGATGACATTTACGTTGGAAGAAATATTGTTCCCTATGCTGCAAAGATTCATGTAAGAACAGTTAAATCTGCAGATGAGTTAATCAGAGAAGCAGAACAAAGCCCATATGACTTAGTTGTAACAGACTTAGAATATGGAAACTTCGGTGGTGATAGGGGAGGAATTAATGTTATTAATAATCTCCAAGGGAAAAATACTCTAGCACTTTGCACTTCTTCAAGAGACCTTGATTTGTTGAATGATTTAGGAAGAAGAGTTCAAATTCTTGCAGCTCCAGGATTAGAAGAGATATTCATACTGGATAAGTTTGAATTGCTTGGAAAAAAGATAAGCCAATTTTACATGGAGAACAGGTGAAAGAATGAAACTCCTACGAAAGATAGCTGAATATTTTGAGTTTGCTAGACATAAAACAAATTTCAGAATAGAAATAATTGCAGGGCTTTCAACATTTCTTACTTTATCTTATATTTTTGTGGTAAATCCTTCAATATTAAGTGAAGGAGGATTCAACAAAAGTGCAGTATTATTTGCTACAATTGTAACTTCTTTTCTAGCAACATTTTTCATGGGATTATGGGCGAAAAAACCTTTTGCTGTTGCTCCAGGAATGGAGATGAACGCATATGTTGCATTTTTTGTTATCTTGGCTTTAGGATTTACATGGCAGCAAGCTTTAGGTGCTGTTTTCTGGTCTGGAATAATATTTATGATATTAACAGTTACAAACATTAGAACAAAAATAATTCAAGCTATTCCAGATAAAATGAAGTCTGGGTTATCTTTATGTGTTGGAGTATTTTTAATGCTTATAGCTTTAAGACTTGTAGGAATATTAGTCTATGAAGGTGTATCAATCAAGAGTTTAGGAATATTGTTTTCACCTGCAGCTTATGTGTTTTATTTCGGACTGGCTTTAATTTTATTATTAAGAAAGTTGAAGGTTCCTGCAGCAGCACTAATCACAATAGTAATATCTTCAATACTGGCTTACTTTTTAGGAATCACTAACACAGAAGCACCAGTCACATTCTCAAAAGAAATGTTCAGTGCAATATTCAAACTAGATTTTAGTGTAATACTTAATCCTAAAATGTTAAGTGTTATCCTAGTATTATTCATAGTTGATTTTTATGGAAGTGTGGCAAAATTCATAGGATTAACAAGAAACACAAGCATAGTTAACAAAGACGGAACAATGCCTCAAATGAAAGAAGCATTATCAATCGACGGCTTAGGAACAATGGCAGGAGCAACTCTTGGAACAACAAGCATGGTTGCTTATGTTGAAAGCGGAGTAGGAATAGCTGAAGGAGGCAGAACAGGATTTACAGCAATAACATGCGCAATACTAATGTTACTATTTTTAGTCTTAACACCATTAGTAAATCTGGTTCCAGTTATAGCAACAACAGGAGTACTGTTTTGGGTAGGAATATGTTTATTCCCTACAAAAGATGAACTAAAAAATTACACAAAACTAGACATCATTACAATAGCAATAATGATTTTAGGAGTTATGTGGACATTTTCAATTGATAGAGCATTATTATTTGGATTTGTCATATTCATATTAGGATTAATTATTACAAAGAAGTTCAAAGAAATAAACCCTTACATGATAATATCAACAATACTTTTAATAATAGGATTTTTATTATCTATATATAAATTTTAATTTTTTTATTAGAAAAATAATCCTTTGTTAAATCGCACCATTTACCAAACGTTAAGCTATCTGCTTTTATATTATGTTTATTAATTTCATCGGAAGATTTGATATTCATATTATTATGCATAATGTAACCCTTTTAAATTTTATCTTCATATCCTTCAATAGTAAAATCTTTTTTAATTGGTTTTTCTTCTAGATTATTTTTTTCTAAGAATTCATTTATTTCATTTTCATCAACACTGTCTGGATTTTCATTAGTTATTTTATCTTCATCTTCTCCTTCGTTCTCGTCAAAACTCGGATTATCAATGTTATTTCCATTTGCATCGCTTGGCTTGTAATCTTCCTTTTTTTCCAAATCAATTTCTTCATTTATGATTCTTGCAACTGTCGCAAGTTTATCTTCTGTTTCAAGTTTCATTATCCTAACACCCTGGGTATTTCTTCCTATAACTGAGATTCCATTAACTGGTGTACGAATTATAACCCCATTTTTGCTAATCAACATAAGTTCATCATTATCATTGACAACATTTATTGTAACAACTTTCCCATTTTTTTCTGTAATTTTTATATTTGTAACACCAGAACCGCCTCTTGAGATTAACCTATAGTCTTCAACTGGAGTTCTTTTTCCAAATCCATTTTCAGTTATTGTTAATAAATAAGGGGCGTTCACAATTTGCATACCTATAACATCCGATACCTTAACATTAATTCCCCTTACACCAATGCTATTTCTTCCAACATCTCTTACATCAGATTCTTTGAATCTTACAGCTCGCCCATCTTTAGTTGCTAATACAATTTGTTTGTTTCCATCTGTAATATCAACACCAATTAATTTATCATCATCCCTAAGATTTATTGCTATTATTCCGCCTTGTCTGGGATTTGAATATTCTGATAATTTTGTTTTTTTAATAATTCCTTTTTTAGTAGCCATTAATAAAAACCCATTATCGAAATTATCTACTGAAACCATTGCTGCAATTTTTTCATCTTTATCTAATTTTACTAAATTAACAATAGCAGTTCCTTTAGCATATCTTCCTGATTCTGGAACTTGATATGCTTTTAACCAGTGAACCATCCCCTTATCTGTGAATAATAAAATATAACTATGTGAACTTGCAATAAATAAATGTTCAACAAAATCAGTATCATCTTTAGTTTCTGTACCAATAATACCCTTACCACCCCTATTTTGAGATTTGTATACATCTAATGGTTGTCTTTTAATATATCCTGAATGCGTTGCTGTTACTACAACCTGTTCTTTTTCTATTAAGTCTTCATTTTCTATTTCTTCATTATTTTCTATGACTTCTGTTCTTCTATCATCACCAAATTCATTCTTAATTCCTATTAATTCATCTTTTATTATTGATTTAATTCTCTCTTCAGATGATAATATATCTTTCATTTCCTGAATAAAGTTTAATAATTCATTATGCTCATCTAAAATTTTCTGCTGTTCTAAAGCTGCTAATCTGCTTAATTTCATATCAAGAATTGCACTAGACTGAATTTCAGTCAGTGTGTAATTTAATATTAATTTATTTCTTGCACTTTCGACATTTTCACTTTCTTTTATTAATTTTATTACTTCATCTATAGATTTAAGAGCAATTAATAATCCTTGTAAAATATGATCTCTCTCTTCTGCCTTTCTTAAATCAAATTTAGTTCTTCTAGTAATAACCTTTTTTCTATGAATAATAAATTCAAGACACATATCTCTTAAACTTAGTACTCTGGGCTCTCCATTTACTAAAGCAAGGTTAATTATACTGAATGTAATTTGTAATTGAGAATTTTTATATAATTGGTTTAATATTAGTTCATTATTTGAATTTTTCTTATTTTCAATAACAATTCTTAAACCTTCTTTATCAGATTCATCTCTAATATCTGAAATTCCTTCTATCAATTTATCTTTTACTAGATCTGCTATCTGTTCTATCAATAATGATTTACTAACTTGATATGGAATTTCTCTAACTATAATATTATTGTCTTCTATATCACATTTTGATCTTATTGTTATCTTGCCTTTACCTGTCTTGTATGCTTGTCTTATACCATTTGTTCCTAGAATCTGTGCCCCTGTAGGGAAATCTGGACCTTTAACTAAAGAAAAAAGTTCAATATCTGAAATATCCTTATTATCTATCAAAGAGATTATTGCATTACAAACTTCTTTAATATTATGAGGTGGAATATTTGTTGCCATACCAACAGCAATACCTGAAGAACCATTAATTAAAAGATTAGGAATTTTTGAAGGCAATACTACAGGTTCTTTTAAACTACCATCGAAATTAGGAATAAAATCAACTGTGTCTTTTTCTATATCTACTAAAACCTGCTCTGCAATCTTATTTAATTTACATTCTGTATATCTGCTTGCAGCTGCTGGAAAATCTGTTGCTCCAAAATTACCCTGACCCTTAATTAAAGGATATCTTAAATTAAAATCCTGAGCCATCCTGACTAGAGCATCATAAATAGCAGAATCACCATGAGGATGAACCTTACCCATAGTATCTCCGACAACTCTGGCACATTTTTTAAAAGATTTACTAAACTGTAAACCCATCTCATCCATAATAAATAAAATTCTTCTATGAACTGGTTTTAATCCGTCTCTAACATCTGGGAGAGCTCTACCAACTATAACTGACATAGAATAATCTAGATAAGAATCCTTCATTTCCTTTTCAATCAATGTTGGAATTAATTTTTCAGTCATTTTATTTTTTTCCTAACTTGCATAAATATGCAATACCTACTTTTTTAATATCTAAAATTTTTAAGTCTGATTTCATTACAATTAACTCTAAATCTTTTTGGCTAAATTGTTCTGAAATATTTTCTCCTTCAGGTTCAAAATCAAAGAAGACAGTCGTTCCATTAACTTTTTTTATAGGTGCATTAAGATTTTTATACACTTTCATTCTTTCATCAAAAGCATTTTCTGAAAAAACACTTAAAATTATAAATCCATCATTTTTTAAAACTCTTTTCATTTCTGTTAATATCTTAAACTTATAATTCCCAAAATTAGCGAATGTTCCCATACATAAAACAAAATCAAAAAAATTATTTTCAAAAGGTAAATTTCTTGCGTTTGCTAATAAAATTTGTGCATTTGTTATTAATTTTAGATTCTTTTTAGCATCTTCCACTGATTTATTCTCATTATCTATCCCAAATATATTTTGAGTAATATCAGAAATATCGTTTAAAGTTCTGCCATTGCCACAACCAATATCCAAAACTTTAGAGTTTTTGTTTATAATATTTCTTAAATAATTCTTTTCTTGCATAAACCATTCTCTATATGAATCTGGTGTATTTTTTAACAATTCTTCCCAAAATGCGATATTTTTCATTTCTGCCATTTTAAGAAGTTCCCTCAGCTACAAGCTCTAAACTTCTTATTGAATCATAGACTCTATTATTAAAACCAGATTTCCTACCAATTTTTGCAATAACATAGCCTGCCAATGCACTAAATAAAACTGCCGGCACATCCTTTACGTCAGGTGTTCCTGGTAATATATTTGGTAATAAAGTTTCTCCTAAAGTGAAATATGTTCTAACTGCTGTTGTTGTAATTTCTGGAAAATATTTTCCTACTTTGACTAAAAAATTATTCTGTGTTGATATCCCTTTAGCTGCTATTGTATCCCCAATCATTCCTGATGCTAAAGGAAGCCAGAAACTTTCAGGAAAATTTCCTATATAAGGTGTTAAATTTTCATTATATATTAATGGTTCTCCACTCACACCAATAGCCCTTTCATCTGGTGTGCGAAGTGGTACTGAAATTCTATAAAATAATAACTCTACTAAAGGCAATGAGCATGCGATTCCAAATAATGTTTTTTCTAATTTTGATAATACCATTTTTTACACATCCAGATTCTTTACGAATTTTGCATTAGCCATTATGAATGCTTTTCTAGGTTCTACTTCTTCACCCATTAGCATTGAAAACATACGATCAGCTTCAATTACATCTTCAATTCTTACTTTTTTTAAATATCTCACACTTTCATCCATTGTTGTTTCCCATAATTGTTCTGGATTCATCTCTCCAAGACCCTTATACCTCTGAATATTTACATTATCTCCCATCTCAGATAATTTTGTTTGAAGCTCATTATCATTATATAAATAAACAGAAGATTTGCCTTTAGATAATTTATACAGGGGGGGAATTGCTAGATATACATAGCCATTTTCAATTAGTTTGGGCATGTAGCGATAGAATAAAGTTAATAATAAACAGGCAATATGTGCACCATCTGTATTATGTAATGTTAAACCTCCAACACCAGCTATAAAACTTCTATTCAAATCTACTGATAAATCATAGACAAATTTATCTTTAGTCTTAACTTTATCCACTCTTAAAACTTTAACAGCTTGAAAATCTTTATTTACATCAATAACATATCTTCTGTCAGAACCATTTTTACTTTTTGATATAAAACTATAAACTTCATCAGCATTTTTATGTTCTATCCATATATCCATAGCTTTTTTCAACTGTTCTACAGAACCAATTATTATATCATATTTATCATGATTTGATTTTATTAATATATTATTTAGATAATGATCTTTTGATCTTGATTTTATTACTGAAGGCAAAATTCCTAATTGCCTGTATAAAAATATAATTCCTTCCATTAATTTTTTTGAAGTTGTACAATGTCCGATTAATGGCTTGCTTTGTTTACTTCTAGATTTTCCAACAAAACAATATCCATCGCTCTGTAATAATCCTTTCAAAAATTCTATCTGTAAATCTTTTTTTAAATTAAATATTAAATCTGGAACAAACTTATTATAAGCATATTTTTTATTTAATCCAAAATTGTTTAATAATAATTCAAAAGTATAAGAGTTAAAATGCAAAATAGTATCAGTCTTTCTTTCTTCAATTATAAAATTACAACCTAAACTTTCTTTTAAGCTATTTTTTAGTTTTTCAAAATAAACTTTCTTATCTTCACCTATGCATAAACTAAATCTATAAGGATTTTTCTTACCTTTGGAAGGAGCTCCATCTCCAATATACCATCCTAATAAGTAAGCAAGATTTTTATCAAAGTCTATATTTAATTTTATTTCATTCTGATATCTCTCAATATATATTTTTTTATATTTAATTTTGTTTATATCTAATAAACTAATAGGGATATGCAAAGAGAATTCTAAAGATTTTTCATTTATTTTTAATAATTTTAAATATTCCTTAAATAATTTGTATTGGGGCATTACATTATCATTCTTAAATTCCCATTGTTGTAAAATTGTATGATAAATACCAAATAATTTACCCATATCTTTTCTTGTTATTCCTAATTCCATTCTTTTGTTTTTTAATTTAGTCCAGGTTTCTAAATCTAAATCAATATAGGCTTCGTCAGGAATATTTTTTAATGAATTCTTATCTAAGTGAACATAAATATTATTATTTTTTACATATTTTTGTAAATTTATTGTATAATCATTATCAGTTCTTGGCAATTGTCTTGGTAGTAATACATAATCATTTTCATTTATTTCATTTCCTTTTTTAACTCCTATTTTATTATTAGAATAAGTAAAAACACTATGATAAGGTGTTACAGTAACATTGTATCCTAGATTTGTTGTTATTTTATATAAACCAGTTTTTAATGGATGTTTTATTATACTTACTATTTTTTTAACATTATTATCTCCATTTATAGAGAGTGAACTAACTTTATATTTATCAGGTGTTATACAATTATCAACGAAATTTCCAATATAATCATGTTTTATTTTACCATTTTCTTCAACTAATAAAAATGGTGTATCTCCTATTACACTATCAGCATCTGTCATAATAATAATTTTATGATATCTTAATTTTTCTATATTAAATTCATCACCAACACCAGCACCTAAAGCAGTTATTATGTTTGATATCTCCTGACTTTTAAAAATTTTATCCAATCTTGCCTTTTCAACATTTAATATTTTACCCTTTAGTGGAAGAATGGCTTGTGTTTTTCTATCTCTAGCATTCAAACAACTTCCACCAGCACTGTCCCCTTCCACCAAGAATAATTCACATTTAGAAGGATCACGTTCTTGACAATCTGCTAATTTACCTGGAAGACCTGAACCAGATAATGCATTTTTCCTTCTTGTCAATTCCCTTGCTTTCCTTGCAGCTTCTCTTGCATTAAAAGCTGAAATACATTTCTCAATAACAATCTTAATAACAGATGGATTTTCTTCAAAATAATTAGTCAAAGATTCAAATGCAAGACTATCAACAATACCTTTAATATCTGAATTACCTAATTTAGTTTTTGTCTGTCCCTCAAACTGGGGATTTGAAACTTTAAGATTAAGAATTGCAGTTAGTCCTTCACGAATATCTTCTCCTCCAAGGTTAACATCAGATAATTTTTTCTTTTTAATATAATTATTAATAACCCTAGTTAAAGCTGTATTGAATCCTGATAAGTGAGTTCCTCCTTCATGAGTATTAATATTATTAACAAAACTGTGAACACTTTCACTATAAGAATCGTTCCACTGCATTGCAATTTCTATGATATTATAATCTTGTTGTTTATTAAAATAAATAATCTCATTATGCAAAGGTTGTTTACCCTCATTAAGATATGAAACAAATTCTTTTATTCCACCTTTGTAAAAAAATTTTTTTCCTAAATGCTCTTCATTACGTTCGTCTTCTATGTCTATACTTAATCCTGGATTCAAAAAAGCTAATTCTCTTAATCTATTTGCAATTGTATTAAAATCATAAACAGTTTCTGTAAAAATTTTATCATCAGGCAAAAATGTAACTGTAGTTCCTGTTTCTTCTATAGAACATTCTCCTGTAATTTTTAAATCATATTTTGGATTTCCATATTCATATTCCTGGATAAATATTTTTCCATTTTGTTTAACTTCAACTTTTAGACATTTGCTTAATGCATTTACAACAGAAACACCAACACCATGTAATCCTCCTGAAACTTTATAAGAATTTTTATCAAATTTTCCTCCAGCATGCAAGACTGTTAATGCAATTTCAACACCTGATTTTTTTTCTTCTGGATGAATGTCTGTTGGAATTCCCCTGCCATTATCTAAGACTGTTATGGAATTATCTTTATGTATCGTTAACTTTATTTTATTACCATGACCTGCCAGATGTTCATCAATACTATTATCAACAACCTCGTAAACTAAATGGTGTAATCCTCTAGAATCTGTACTGCCTATATACATGCTCGGTCTTTGACGCACTGCTTCTAAACCCTTCAAAACTTTAATTGATTCTGCTGTATAATTGCCATTATTTTTGTTAGTTTCTTCTGTCATTTTTTCTTCCAAATTTTCATTAAAATTAGCTAAGTTTAGCTATAATTGAGATGTTTATTATCTTTATAATACTTTCTTGGTCTATAAGTGTATTTTATTGGGTTTATGAGCCTTATAAAGGCAAAATTTGTTAGATAAATCATAGGCTTAAAAGTGCATTTAAATGTGTTTTTAGGCTGTTTTAAGGTTAATAATTTTAGTTTCTAATATAGCAAGTTTTAAGTTAGAGTTAATAGTTAAAAATAAAATGAAAAGAATAATCTTAGATACAAATTTTTTAATATATTGTGCCAGTTATAAAATTGATTTATTTACTGAAATTGAAAGAATATGCGACTTTCCTTACAAATTGTATGTTCTAGACTTAACTATTAAAGAACTTGAAAAAGTCAAGCCTAAAAATTTAGTATTAATAAAAAGATATATTGAGAAAATGGAAATTATAAATTCTGGATTATCATATGTTGATGATGAACTATCTCGTTTGTCTTCATTAGGTGATATTATTGCTACTCAGGATAAAGGCGTTAAAGATAAATTATCTTCAAATGTTATAATTATAAGAAAAAAGAAATATCTGGAATTAAAATAATTAATTTACTGAAAGCCCGGTTTCATATGTTTTTTCATCTGGTGCAATTAAAATAAGTTCATTTTTACTTTTTATAAATTTATATCCAGCTTCTTTAAATAATTTAAGACTATAATCAATTAATGGTTTTGGATCTTCTATTTCTAATACTTCCCTGTGTAAAAAAGTTAGCTCCATTAGTCTTCTAAATGCATCCACTTTGCTATCTATTGTAACTTCTTCATTTACTTTATTATATAAATTATCATGCAATGCTTCAATTGCTTCTCTGTTTTTTCCAATCAAACTTTGTCTGCTGTTTCTATAATTCCCCAACATGATATCTAACTTAGATTGTTCATCAGTACTTATTTTAGCTTTTTCAGCATAAGTAGATATTTGATCAATCATATTACTAAATTGATTTGAAGTTACATTTAATTTGCTTTCTGTAAGTCCAAATTCTTCCTCAAATTCAGTTGTTTTAATTAATTGTTCTATCTTAAAACGGGAATTAGTAATAGCTGCTTCATATAAAATTTTGGAAAGTGAAATTTTTCCCCCCTCTTTTTCAACAACAGGCGTCCCAATTCCGCCAATTTTTGTATAAGCTAATAAATTTGATTCATAATCATCAATAAGCCTGGCCATAGGATAATTATTATTTAATATATTTGCTTCTGCAGTATTTATTATTTCTAAAAAAATCTGTTCATAATTTGATTTTAATTCCTGTCTTTTTTTCAAAACAATTCTATGTGCTTGTTTTTTTACTTCATCCTTATTCATTAAACCATTGGCAACTTCTTCATGTATTCTTATTTCTTCATCAATTATTGCATCTAAAGAAATCTCTCTTGGAACTTCTATTCTGAAAGTTCCTGGAACTAAATTTAAGAAAAATAAATCTTTATATTGTTTAATTATATTACCTGCTAATTTATCTCCTAAAATTGTTTGAATATCTTCAGGTTCGTAAATATCTTTTTGTTTTGATCTTCTTACTAATCTCAAATATGATTGCAAATATGGAATAGCAGTAGATAAAGATTCTGTTTCTTCTGCTTCAGAAATTAGTCTATCAGCTTCTAATACTTCTTTTTCTAAATCCTCTGTACTCGGTCTTCTAAAAAAATCCATTACCATGATAATTTGAAAGTCAGGACATTTATAAATCTTTACATTTGTTACTACTAATAAATTATAATACATTTTCTTTATAAACTATCTTTATACCAAAACATTTAAAAAGTCAATATTGTTCCATTTAAAAAATGTTCTATGAAATAAAAGCAAAATCCCATGTGAGAGTACCTCCAAATCTATTAAAAGATAATATAGAAGAAGCTGTTCTTAAAAGATTAAATGAAACTTTTGAAGGACATATAAGTCAGGACGTTGGTTTTGTAGTTTTTGTAAGTGAAGTATTAAAAATAGGCGAGGGAATAATTGTTGCTGGAGATGGTGCACCTTATTATTACACAGAATTTAAAATGATTACTTTTATCCCTGAAATGCAGGAAGTTGCATTAGGAAAAATATCAGATATAACAAATTTTGGAGCTTTCATAAATATAGGTCCAGTTGATGGAATGATACATGTTTCACAAACAATGGATGATTTCATAAGTTTTAGTAAAACAAAAGTATTGGTTGGAAAAGAATCAAAGAAAAGTTTAAAAGTTGGAGATTCTTGTAGAGCAAGAATAATTGCAGTAAGCTATAAAGATGCAGAAAATCCAAAAATAGGATTAACAATGAGGCAAGTAGGATTAGGAAATTTAAAATGGATAGAAGAGGATTTAGCAAAAAAGGGAGATAAAAAAGTTAAAAAGGAGAAAGAAAAGTAATCGCAATAAAGAAATGCGAGAAGAACGTTTAAAGTGACAAAGAAAAAAGCATGCAAAAAGTGTAAGATATTTGTAAAAGGAACTCAATGTCCAATATGCGGATCTGCAGATTTAACAACATCATGGAAAGGAAGAATAATTGTATTTGATATAGATAAATCTGAAATTGCTAAAAAATTAGATATAAAAGTAAAAGGAGAATATGCTATAAAGACAAGATGAACAAACTAAAATTTTCTTTAATTATTCCTGTAGCTTCTTATATACTATTTTTACTTAATTTATACTTAAATATTAAAATAGCTTCCATAGCATTCTTTATAACTGTAATGTCTACTATAATAATTGCTTTATTCGCATTCAAAGGAGAAGAAAATGTTAAAGAAACTCAAAACGCATGAATATCCTTTATTACAAAGGAAAAGTATAACTTATGAAATAGAACATTTAAAACAGGCAACCCCTTCTAAAAAAGTCTTGCAGGAGCAGGTAGCTAAAAATTTAAATGTTGAACCAAATTTAGTTTCTATAAGAAATGTTTATACTAATTTTGGGATGCAAAAATCACAGATAATTGCAAATATATACGAAGATGAAAAAAATTTAAAATTCTTGGAAACTCCTAAAGGAAAAAAAGTTAAAAAGGAGGCAGCACAACCGGCAAAGGCGTAATAACGTAATTGCGGTTATACAATTATCGTGGCAAAGAAAAAAAAGAAAAACAAGAAGCCTTCTGAAAAATGGAAGAAGTATAAAACAACTGGAAAAAACCTGGAAAGAGCAAAAACATGCCCTAAATGTGGTGTCGGAGTATTTTTAGGTGTGCATAAAGATAGATTGCATTGCGGAACTTGCGGTTATACTGAATTCATGAAGAAATAGTTTTATTTTTTATAATTATTAATAGAATGTTATAGGAATATAAAATTTAAAAACTGGAGCAATTAATAGCCCCTTTCTTAAGAACCAAGACCCATAACACCTTCATTAACAGCTACGTCAATTATCAGTTCTTTTGGTAAGTATTCTATAAATTCTCTATGGAAACGATATTTATCAGTAATCTTATCTGAATTTCTTTGTTTTATCCATTCCAAATACAAATTAGCAAACGGCCCATTATTTTCACCAACAGATTTTTGAGTTTCGGGATCATATTTAGATATATAGTGTGCTGCTGTAACATTGCACATATACTGCGATATTGTAGGCCAAACTTTAGTCACAAAATCCCTGTATTTTAATGCTAGTTCCCTTATTTTATCAATATTTAAATCAGTTAATTCTTCTAATTTTTTATTTTGTTCCATTTTAATCCTCCACTCTTGATTCAAGCCCTTCATTAGAAATAATTCTATTGTTCGATAATCGCCTTTTATTTTCAGTTTTATCATAAAACAACGCTCCTAAAGAAATAGCTACAAATTGGGTATTTGCTAAAAATAAAGTCACAAAAGGGTCAGTATCTGCATATCTTAAGTCTATTAAGTTTAAAGCAGAAAGAATTCCCATAGAATAAGCTACAATTTTATCTTTTTTATAGCTTCCAAATACATAATCTTCAGTCATTATTCATCAGCTCTTGTTACTTTATCACTCAATTCTTTATGAATCTTCGATTGACATATTAAATCTGTTAAATCATTACCGGTTCTTCCTAATATATAAAGACTAACTCCAAGACCTGCAATACCCCAGCCTCTAAGAGAGAAGAAATCAACATTTTTATCTATAAAATAACTTAAATATAGAATACTTAAACATTCTAAAGAATAACTTGCAATTTTAGCAGATCTAAAATTTTTAAATAGATAATTTTGTTCCATTTGACTATAAACCCAAGGATCAGATTCCGAAGAACCCTCTCCCTGGGAAAAAGAGGTGATAATAATGTATAGAATTACTAGTATTTAAATCTTTCGGGTGTGTTTACTTGAAAATGGTAACATATTTTTAGCAAATATTTATATATTATATAAAAAAGCTTATGAATTAACCTAAAGAGTAAGTATTCTTGCGAAATCCTTATAAATTAATATTAGAGTGATTCTACAAAGATGGTGGTTATAAAAAAGCTTGTAGCAAAAGGCTTCAAATCATTTGCTTATAAAACAGAACTGGTTTTCGGAAATGGATTTAATTGTGTGATAGGTCCAAATGGGTCTGGAAAAAGCCTGTCTTATGATTCTAAGGTGCTTTTGGCAAATGGTGAAGAAATAGAAATTGGAAAATTGGTAGAAGAGAAATTACAGTCTGAAAAAAATTTAAAAACTTTAAAGGATGGTATTTACTGCAATGAAAAAGGCACATATATCATTTCTATAAATCCAATAACTATGAAATCAGAAAAAAAGGAAGTTGCAAAATTTATAAAAAGAGATGGTGAAGAGGTTTATCTTATAAAAACAAGAACTGGAAAAGAAATAAAGGCAACTGGATGTCATCCTGTAATGATATTTAGTAACGGTATGTTAAAAAGTGTTTTAATAAATCAACTTAAAGAAAATGATTATATAGTGTCTCCAAGAATAATAAAAATAAATCCAAAAAACAATTTTGATAAAAATAAAGCGAGATTATTAGGCTATATTATTGGAGATGGATATGTGGGCAAATCTAGAATAGACTTAACAAATCAAGATACTGAAATATTAGAAGATTTTAAAAAATTAGTTAATTTAATCTACAAAGGATCAAAATTTAGAGAATATAGTTATAAAGGACGAACTAAAACAATATGTATAAACAATAAAGATATTGTTAAAGATATTCGTGAATTGTTTTATAAGAATTTTAACCACCCAATAACTAGCGCAATAAAAAAAATTCCAGATTTATTGTTAAGCACGGATAATGAAACAATATCGCAATTACTTGGTGGAATTTATGATACTGATGGTTATGTTAGAAGAGACATTGGCATTATAGAATTTTGTTCAAAGAATAAAGAATTAACAAACCAAGTACAAAGATTATTGCTTAGATTTGGAATAATATCAAAGATAAAAATAAGAACTCAACATGCTACAAATACTGAAAAAAAAATAAAAAGACAATATTATTACTTATATATTCATGGTTATGAAAATCTCAAAAGATTTTATGAAAATATTGAGCTAAAATGTTTATATAAATCTAAAAATTTATTTAGTTTAATTAAAAAAAATATTCAGCAAAACACAAATATAGATTTCTTGCCCAGAGAAGTAAATATTTATATAAAAGAAATTATTAACAAACTTGGACTTAAAGTAAAAAATCTAAGAAAAGAATATCCAGCATTATCTGCATATGTTGAAAATAGGTGTTGTCCAACAAGGTATAAATTAAATGAAATCTTAGATTTATTTACAGATAGATGGTTTGATTTATATCAAATTTATCAAACTTTAGATAGAAATGCTGTTAATTTAGTTGCTAATTTAACTAAGATTAATATATCAGGGAGAGAAACTGCTTCAGTTTTAAATTTATCTACTAATACAATAAATATAAATTGGAAAAAAGGATTATTTAATCCGAGAACTGAAAATGTACAAAAATTATATCAGTTTGAAAAAGAATTGTTATTAGAAAAGTTAGATTATTCATTAAAAATGTTAACTTTATTAAACAGACTTGCAAGTTCGGATATATTCTGGGATCAAATAGTAAAAATAGAAAAATTAAAGGAAGAAAAATTTGTTTATGATCTTGAAGTTGAAGATAATCATAACTTTATAGCAAATGGAATTTTTGTGCATAATAGCAATATAATGGATTCTTTGTGTTTTGTGCTTGGAAAAAGTTCTGCAAAAGAAATGAGAGCTGAAAAATCAGCTAATTTAATTTATCATGGAAATAAAAAAGATGGTGCTGCAAAAGAAGCAGAAGTAACAATTGTTTTTGATAATTCTACAAAAGTTTTTTCAACAGATAAGGAAGAAGCAGCTATAACAAGAATAGTAAAAAGAAATGGAACTAGTGTATATAAAATAAATGAGGATATAAGGACAAGACAGCAGGTTATAGATTTTTTAAATACTGCAAGAATAGATCCAGATGGACATAATATAGTTTTACAGGGAGATATTATTGGTTTTACTGAAATGAAACCTGAAGAAAGAAGAAAAGTAATTGAAGAAATATCAGGAATATCAATCTATGATGATAAAAAACATAAATGTTTAAATGAACTTGAAAAAGTTGATTCAAGACTAAACGAAACAGAGATTATATTGACAGAAAGAGCTGCAAATTTAAGAGAACTAAAAAAAGAAAGAGATCAGGCAATAAGATATAAAGAATTGCAGGAATCATTAAAAGATGATAAAGGAACATATCTGCATCTACATATTAAAGATAAGGAAACAAAATTAGAAGAAATAGAAAAAAAGAAAAAAGAAGCTGAAGAAAACATTAGTAAGGCAGTTAAGGAAATTGAAAATCTTAAAAACCAGATATTAAACTTTAAAGAAGAAACTAAAAAAATAAATAATGAGATAGAAGTAAAAGGAGAAAAAGAACAATTAGTTTTAAGAAAAGAAATAGAAGAATTAAAGACGAATATTGTAAAAGCAAATTCAAGAATAGAAATATGCAGAAATGAAATTGAAAAAATAAAAATAAGAAAAGAACAGTTAAATAATAATATAAAAGACTTAAATGATAAGATAAAACAACTAAAATCAGAAAAGCAAAAACACGAAATAAAACTTAAAGAAATTGATGATAATGAAAAAGTAATAAATTCTAAATTAATTCAGATAAAAGAAAAGCATGGGATAAATAATGACATAGGAAGCACATTTGAAGAATTGGATAAAGATATTGAAAAATCACTTTCTGAAATTTCCAAAACAAATGAAGAAAAACAGAATTTACTAAGGAAGAAAGACCAGTTGATTTTTAAATTAAATTCTATAGATGAGAAATTAAATAATTTAAAAGGTTCTTCTGAAGAAGTAAACAAGCTTAAAGATAATAAAAAGAAATTCAGGGAATTGATAGAACAATTAAATAAACTAATGAATGAGCAGTCTGCAATTATACCACAATTAAATAAATCAAGAATAGATTACAACCAGATTTCTGAAGATTTAGCCAAAATGAAAGCAAGGCAGATAGGAATACAGGAAGTTTCATTAGGAGATTTAGCTATAAGAAAAATTTTAGAACTGAAAAAAACCTTAAAAGGAATTCATGGAACTGTATCAGAATTAGGAAATGTTGATTCAAAATACTCATTAGCATTGGAAGTTGCTGCAGGAGCAAGAATAAAAAGCATAGTTGTAGAAACAGATATAATTGCACAAAAATGTATAGAACATTTAAAAGAACATAAATTAGGAACAGCAACATTTCTTCCTTTAAATAAAATAAAATCAAGAGTACTGCAGCAAAATATCAACGAAATCCTTAAAAAAGAAGGAGTTCATGGCTTGGCAACAGACATTGTAAAGTTTGACAATAAGTATTCGGATATATTTGGATATGTGTTAGGTCCAACTGTAATTATTGATAATGTAGATATTGGAAGAAGGATAGGGATCGGAAATGCAAGGATGGTTACTTTAGAAGGAGATTTGTTGGAACCTTCAGGAGCAATGGTTGGAGGTTATAGGCAGAAACTTGGATTTGGTTTTATGGAAAAGGAAGTTGATGAAAATGTTGTAAAACTTGAAGATGGAATGAAAAATACAAGAAAGCTTATTGATCACTTAGAAAATAAAAAAACTGAAACTGAGATATCTATTTCTAATTTAAGGGATGAAAAAGCACATTTGGAATCTGAAATTTTAAAAGTTGAAAAGACATTAAATATAGAAGGTATTGATGTAAATAAAATATTGGATGAAAAGAAAAATCTATCATCAGAAATAAAAAATTTTGATAGCACAATATTAAATTATGAAAATAAAATAAAAGAAGTAAATAAAATACTTGAACAATTAAAAGTAAAAAGGGAAAAAGCTAAGGAACAATTAAGCAATCCTGAAATTTCTAAGGATCTTGAAAAATTAGAAGAAGATAAATTAAAATTAAAAGAACAATATCTGACCGTCCAGTCTTCAATTAAAAATATTGATGTTCAGGTTTCTACAATGTTAATGCCTGAAATTGAAAAAACTGACAAAATTATTAAGCAGCATGAAAAAGAAAATGAGGAATTTTTAAAGGAATTAAAGAATATAGAAGAAATTTATAAAAATAGGATACAGGAATTAAAAATTAAAGAAAATGAAGAAAAGAAATTTTATACAAATTTCAAGGATTTAATAGAAAAAAGAAATAAAACTGGAGAAAAAATCCAAAAAATTGAAACAACAATTGTAAGGGAAGAAGAAAAAACAAAAGGCCATGAACAAAGACTGAATAACCTCTCAATTGACAGAGCAAAATTTATAGCAGAAATTGAAGGTTTAAATAAAGAAATAAGTCAGTTAGGAGAAATAAAAATAAGAAGAGGAATAAATCTTGAAGAATTAAAATTAAGAATAAATGAAAATGAAAAAGAATTAATCAAAATAGGAAATGTAAATTTAAGAGCATTAGAAGTTTATGAATCAATAGAAAAAGAATATGGAACAATAGTTGATAAGGTCAGCAAATTAAAAATTGAAAAAGAAGATGTGCTTAATATGATGAATGAAATTGAAACAAGTAAAAATGATATTTTTATGAAGACTTATAATGTAATTTCAAGTAAATTCAGTGAAATTTTCAGCCAGTTGACAACTAAAGGTGAAGCTTTTATGGAACTGGAAAATAAAGAAATGCCATTACAAGGCGGAATTGAAATCCAGATCAAAATTGCATCAAATAAACAATTGGATATGAAAAGTTTATCTGGTGGAGAAAAAACTTTAGCAGCTTTGGCTTTAATATTTTCAATACAGGAACATGCACCATCTCCGTTTTATTTATTAGACGAAGTTGATGCTGCTTTAGACAAGAAAAATTCTGAAATGCTTTCTAAATTAATACAAAAATATTCATCAAAAGCGCAATATATTGTAATAAGTCATAATGATCATGTAATGGGCGAAGCAGAATATCTTTATGGTGTTTCAATGCAGAATGGAATTACAAAAGTTGTTTCTTTAAAAGTTTAGTTAATATTTTACTGCCCTCAATACATCACAAAGCTTAGAATCCTAATTATATTTGCAGGACTTATCATATAATACCAGTAAAAGAGAAGCAAAATTTTTTGAGTCTCGCAAACGCTCTATGTAATTTTGATCTAATGTAACACTTTTACCAGTTTGATTTTCTATTAACTTTTCATCAACTGAGCCATCTAATCCGAGATCTGTATAATTTATCCATGCCCAATCACGTTTATCGTAGCTTATAGAACAATTTAATTTTAATACATCTGGTGAAAATCTATAGAGTTGTAATGATGCTTGACAAAGTTCACTATCTAAAATATCTCTTCCACTGATTGATTCAAAGTAATAGCCATTATTTTTATATGCAACGACGCTGCCAACAATAGCTGCAATTCCAATAACGTCAGCAATTATTTTATTTATTAATTTCATTCTTCGCTTTTATATTCACCTGTATCTTCCTCTGAAGGCTTTTTCTTTTTTCTTGAAGGCTTTTTTTCTTCTGGTTTGTCTTTTACTTCTTCCTTAACTTCTTCAGATTCTTCATCTTCAAAGAATTTTATAAAAGATTTATGCCAGCCCATTGAGAATACAAGAATCAATAATATAATTATAATTCCAGCAACAACAATTGGGAATTTGTTTGCAAATACAAAGTCTTTTATTTTTGATATAGGTAATTTTTTTGTTTCTTCTGTATTATTCCCTAAATTATTTGTACCTTCAACTTGTGTTGCTTTTTCTCTTGTGCCAGTTATCTCAAAATTAAATTCTTTACTTTCCAAAACTGGACCATTTAATAAATTAACAGTCAAGATTACATTATAATTTCCTAATTCAACATTTACATCAGGAGCTACATATACAAGTACTGTTTCAGATTTCCCAGCATCCAGACTTAATGATGTTGGGCTTAATCTTGCGAAATTAGCAGCATTTCCAGTTAAAAATAAATTATAATCTGCTCTCCTGTTTCCATTATTTGTTATTGTTACAGGAATTGGTATATTTGAGTCATAATAAATAATCGCATCTGTATATTTTGAAACTACAGAAGGTTTATAGCAGTTATTAATACCAACAACTTCAATTTCTAATTCTTGTTCATCATTTGCTATAACACTGCTTTCATCTGAAGCCTTTATACTTACTTTAATTTTATGTCCTTCTTCTGATGCATCATCTGGAGGGCTTGCTCTGATAACCAAAGTTTTTTCAACTCCAGGTTTAGCACTAAATTGAGGAACACTATTAAATGTAACCCATTCTGGACCAGTTAAACTTGCCTGGAATGATTTTTCTAATTGTCCTGTATTTACAGCTTTTACTTGGAAGTCATTTGTTATTCCTTTGCAAGCATTTACTTTTTTATTTAATATTTGTAAATCAATGCCGCTGCATTTTTTAACTTTAACATCTAACTGACTTGTTGCTTTTAGAATTCCCTTTTTAGGAATTAAATTTATTTTAATTTTGTAATCTCCTTCAACTCCAAAATCAGGAACCAAAAATAAATCAATAAATCGAACTTCATTAGGTGATAATCCTATAGAATTTCTGGTAAGCCTGACCCATTCAGGTCCTTCAACTACAATATCAAATTCATTTCTTGTTGTTCCAAGATTTTCTACTCTTAATTGTACAGGTGTTGCAGTTCTATCGCACACTTCATAAGAAGTTTTATCACTCTGTACTTTAAAATTAAAATCAAAACATGGTTTAACATCTAAGAATAAAGGTAATGATGCTCTTGATTTTTTGCTTGCAGTATCTAAATTAACTGAAAATCCAAATTTGCCGGATTCTGAGGGAGTATTAACAAAAGCAATTACTTTTTTTGATTCTCCTTTGTTTAATATCACTTGATTATCACTCAAGCTTATTCTGTCCATTATTTGACCTTCAGCTGATAAAGAATATGTTTCTGAATATTCACCATTATTTCTAACAGTTAATTCAAATCTTGAAATTTCACTTGGACATACTGTTGCAGTTGTTTGGTCAGTAGTTAATCCAACACCATAACAGTCTTTCACAATAACAGGATGATTTATTGAATGAGTATCAGAACCTGAAGCAAAATTTATAGATAATTCATAAGTTCCTGGCTGGGTTTCTGTTCTTGGGGTTACATAAGAATAAATTTCCTTTTCTTCTCCAGCAGCCAATATAAAACTATTGGGAAATACTGTGCTAAATTGTGCTGCTCCGCCAGATAAGCTTACAGAAAATTGTTTAGAAGTTGTATCTGTATTTTTAATAATATCTTTGAATAATCCAGATTCTCTTGGACATAAAGGAGAACTTGTTTGTGAAGCAGTGAATGCAAAACCGTGAGCAAACACTGTAGAAAGAATCAATAAAATATTGAAAATGATTAATATTATTTTTATTCCATTCAAATTTAACACCCCATAAATCTTAATAAAAAATTTAATAATAGGTTTGGCCTTCAACAGGCTTTTCGTCTTGAGTAAGTTTTTTTATAACCAAAGCTATACCCAATATTACTAAAATTGCTAGTAATACTACGAACCCGATAACCAACACCTTTTTAAGTGTATCGCTGTCAGATGTCACTTTAGCAACTTCAACACTTAGAGTTTTTTCAGCTACAACATTGTTGCCTTGTTTTACTCTTACATTGAAGCTTTTAGCACCCTCAACACTATCAAATGGTGCTACAAAGATATGTTCCCCAGTCTGTTACACCCAATACTTCAAAGCTTAATGTTGCAGGTGTTTGGCCTAAGTTTGAAACTGAAAACTTATATTGAGCACCTTGGCCTTCTGATACTTTTTGAGCTGCTGTGTCTACATTTATAGTCAAGCCACCAGTTGGTTGTGTAGGTTGTTGAACCTGGATAGCATTAACATGCATTAAGTATGTTCTTGTTTGCACATTATGTAATCTGTTGTATTCAACTTTTACTTCTACATTGTAATCTCCTACTGGAGTGTTTTCTGGTATAAATAATACCATATCATTTGTTGTTGCAGCAGTTCTTCTTGAACTTGAATCTCTTTCATTCAATTCTTGGTCAGTTACTAATCTGTCAACAATTTGACTTGTTTGTAAATTCAAAGCAGGAACGCTTAATGTTACCTTAACTGTATTTTCAATATTATCTCCTAAATTTTCTACTCTTACTGTAGCAAATAAAGGTGTACCAGCTTGGACATTATTTGTTGGATTGAAAATCACATCAAATACATTTACACTGTGTCTTGTTTCTTCAACTCTCAATTTGAAAGTTCTTCTTACACTGTTGTCATCATCATACATTTCAACAGTTAAAGTGTATTCATCACTTGCTTCTAAATCATATGGTATTTTTAATAGCAATTCTTGGCTATCAGTTACACCAGGCAATACTTGGAAAATATCGCTTGATGTTTCTACATCTCCATATTCATATCCACCTATGAATGCTCTTAATCTTGTATCATAAGCAACTTTATTTGTGCCTGTATATTCTACTTCAACAGGAACAGTTGTCCCTCTCTCAACGTAGATTATTCTTGTGCTTGTTGCACTAATATCATTAACTTCAACTGAGTCAATTCTAAAATCATCTCTTGGTTGAACTGCATTAGCTAAATTATCTAAATTCCCAACATTAAACCTTAAATCTCTTACGGGACTTAATGCAAATGCTGTATTTAAAAATACTAACATCAATACAAATACTATTAAAAATTTCAATGTTTTCATTTGATTCCTCCATGATACCACTGTCAAGTGTTACTATTTTGTAGCTATCACTTATTTATATATCTTTCGGTTTGTGACACTACGCAACAGTAAATTGCCAGTAAGTTTCCTTTCTTTCTCCTATTCTATTATCTACCTCTATTTTTAGTAAATAATGCCCACTTTTAGCATTATTCGGAATATAAACTGAAACAGGATGCAATAAAGTTGATCCAGAGCTTATTCTCAAAGATGAAACTTGGTTGTCAAACAAATTAGGTGAACTTGTTATCATATTCAGATTTTCATACAAGTTGCCAGTATTTCTTACTTTAACAAGTAAATCAAATTTATCTCCAGGTCTGTAAGTTTGTTTGTAATTTATAGGAACAATTCCAGAGATTACAAATTCATGCATATTTGCAACAGTTGTATCTGCATCAGCGCCAGGTTTATCATGGTCTACTCCACCATCAATAGGCATTCCAGGTCTGTCTTCTTGATTAATCCTATAATCATATTTTACTTCTATTAATGCACTTTCAGTACCAGCAAGTCCATCATTGTCAGTAACTATTAATGTAACTAAATATCTTCCAGGCATTTCATATCTATATCTGGTTTGTACACCAGCACCTTGATTTCCATCTCCAAAATCCCATTCATAACTTAGTATTCTTCCATCTTCATCTGTGCTTCTTGTAGCATCAAATAATGTAAAGTCAAACACATATTCGTTACTTGTAGCAAATCTTGCAACAGGTGGAATTCTTTGTGGTGTTTGTGAAACTGTAACTTTAATTTCATCAAATAAAAAATCCCCTTCTGTATCAGTAACTTTTAATCTTACTAAATAAGTGCCTAAATTTGTGTATACATGAGTTGTTCCAATCCCAACATCTTGATTTCCATCTCCAAAATCCCATAAAAATTTTAAATTTTGGTCTGGATCTTCTAAATCACTGCTTGCAATTCCGCCAAATATTACAGCTTCATTTGTATTTACTATTCTATCTCCGCCTGCTTCAGCAATAGGAAGATTATTTAAAATATTAACTATTGAAGTTTTTCCTGCTTCTTCAATTTGGACATTTATGCTTCCTAATCCTAAAAAATTATCAGTTAAAGGTGTATCAGTAGCAAAATAATAAGTGCCGCTGTTAATTCTAATACATCCAAAAGGATTTGCAATGCAGGATTCTCCATTTCTTATTCTAACTAATCCAAAAGAAGAACCAGGCAATGGTCCATTAAATGGAATAAAATTTGTTACTGATGCTGTTGCAGTATTTCTTAATGCAACTTTTAAATCTCTTGTTGCACCATTAATTGGATTTCCGTCTTTATCTGTTAACAAAAATGATGTAAACATAGGACTTCCTCTAAAGAAAGTATCAGCTCCTGTTTCAAATTTGTCTTTAAAAGATCTTAAATTTTTGATTTCTATAATTCGGGTTTGGGACATTGCAATAACTACTATCGCAGTATCTTCTCCAGTTGCTCCAAAATTATCCAATACTGTTAATGCAACTGTATATGTTCCTGGACTTTCATAAGAATGATTTACTATTTTTCCATCTGCAGTTGTTCCATCTCCAAAGTTCCATACATAAGCAACTACATTTCCATCAATATCAGAGCTTGCAGTGCCATCAAATCTTAAAACTTCATCTGTTTCACCATTTAAATCAGGACCAGCTTCTGCTTTAGGCGGATTATTTGTATTCGGTCCGCCTGCAATTGTTACTGAATCTATACCAATAACATTAGTTAAAAAAGATACAATACAATTTATTTGGTCTCCTGGAGAAGTTAATGTTGCTGGAAAATGACTTCCTGTATTATCTACAGAAATTTGTCTGTTAATTTCTTGTCCATTTCTAAACCATCTAAAATTAAAATCTGTTTGTGTATTTGTTGGTAATGTACTTCTGCATAATAAATCATCACTATCTCTTGGGTTTGATGGTAATATTTCAGCACCTAATGCAAATACATTAAATGTCATCAATATAATCATCAGTAAAAATAAGATTAATTTTTTCATTTTCAATTGGTTATACGAACTTATTTATAAATTTTTCTAATTTAACCACTCTACAGTTGTTATATAAAATAAAAACTCTACAGGACTTACATAATATTATATTCTACTTTAAAAATGCTTAATATAAGAAATATATAGTTATTAATTATCTAATTTTTCTTCTAAATCTCTACATGCTCTTGCAGACATTTCAAGAAAAGCATAAAAACTTAATACAGTTTCTTTGTTGTCAATCCAATTTTTAGTTGTATAAACTGCTTCAAGCGGACTATCCAAACTTGTTGCTCTTATTTTTTCATATAATTGTAATAATTCTTCTCTTCTTCTTTCAACATCTGATATAAGATTTTCAGCATAATTAAAATTTACACAAGAAGCAAGGACAGCTGATTGAATAATAGGAATATCTTTTTTTATAAAATAATCAAATTGTTCTATAATTATTAATTCTGGTTTTAATTTGTATCACCAATTGTCAAGCAAAATTGTTCTTGCAATATTCAATTCTTCACTTTTTATCATTATATTAAAAATTAGAAAAGATATAAAAAGCTTCTGTTAAGCATAGTGTTTTATATAAAGAAAATAATTAATATTTTAATGAATAAACTATTATTTGGTACTGCTGGAATTCCATGGAGTACTAAACCTAGAAATACTATAAAAGGAATAAAACAAGTAAGAAAATTAAATTTAGATTCAATGGAATTAGAATTTGTACATTCTGTAAATTTAAATCCAAAAACTGCTTTAGAAGCAAATAAAACTGCTAAAGAAAACGGCATAGTATTAACAACACATGGCCAGTATTATGTTAACTTAAATTCTTTGGATTTAGCTAAATTTGAAGCAAGCAAAAAACATATTTTAGATGCCTGTCGTATCGCAAATTTAGCAGGTTCATGGAGTATCTGTTATCATATGGCTTATTATGGGAAAGACGAAAAGTCGCATGTAAGTGAGCGAGTTATTGGTGCAGTAAAAGAAATTGTTAAAAAATTAGAAGACGAAGGAATAAATTTATGGTTAAGGCCTGAAACCGGTGGTAGGATTACTCAATGGGGAGAATTAAATGAATTAATTGAATTAAGTCTTGCATGTGAAAATGTTCTTCCATGCATTGATTTTGCACATCATTATTCAAGATCATTGGGAAAAGTAAATACTTATGAAGATTTTAAAAATATTTTAGAAGAATTAGAAAAAAAACTTGGAAGAAAATGTTTAGATAATATGCATATTCATACTGAAGGAATAGAATTTAATAAAAGTGGAGAAAAAAAACATGTCAATCTTAATGAATGTAATCTTAATTACAAAGATTTAATTAAAATATGGAAGGAATTCAAAATTAAAGGCATAGTTACTTGCGAATCTCCAAATTTAGAAGAAGATGCTTTATTGTTAAAGAAGAATTATGAAGGCAAGATTTAAATAATTTTTCAGTATGTATCAATATATGGAGCAATTGAATGACTTAATAGAAAATTTAGAAAAACTAAATAAGGATTACAATAATTTAACTAAAGAAACAATTCCAGCTAGTGTTTAAGAAGATCACAATAGACTTATAGAAAGTGGGCAGTTAATTATTGATTTTTATCAAAAAACTTTTCAGCCTAAATATTCAGGTTTATCTGAAAAAATATTTAAAGAAACAAATTATTTATTGCGTGATTTATATTGTCTTGCTAATAATCATATTAAAAGTAAAACTTATTTTGGATTGCGCGTATTACTTAATCCAAAAGGCAACAAAATTTCTGATCCCAATTTATTAGAAGCATTGATTGCAAAAGCAAAAAGCAATTATAAAATTTAAGAATGGGGCTGCAGGGATTTGAACCCTGATCTAACGGTATCTTCATCAGCGATATACCATTTTTTAATCATAGCTTTTTCAGCTCATCGCTCCAAACTGGAGCCGTCAATTTCGGCCATATATTTATTAATATTCTAGCCAGGTTAAACTACAGCCCCGACAAAATTTAGAACAATTTTCATTATATAAAACATTCTATTTTAGAATACTTTTATTATTCTTAATTTAATTTTGTAAAGAATCTAAATCAGTTTTTATAAAACTCAATTAATCATGAATCTAAATTATTTTTCATTAATAATGCATCAAGATATTTTAAAAAAATATTTATTTGATTATCATTTAATCTAGAATAATCATTTGAATCTGAAATTAAGTCATCCTCACATAAACCTTCTATTGGAGGAATTAAACTTACAAATTTAATATTTTTATCATTTGCAATATAATTAGCCATACTTATCACATTTTTAAAAATACCAATATCTCTATTCCAGTCAGATGAAATAATACAATACCAAAAACCATTTCCATTTAATTTTGGATGCAAAGTACAAACATTAACTTCTAAAGACATAAGAATAAAATGAACATAAAATTATTAAGCCTTATTAAATTTATAATTTCATGGAAAATTTAGATATAACAATAAAACTATTAAAAGAAGAATGTAAAAAATATAAAAATCCAATAGTTACAGAAATAGCAGATTTAACTCAAAGTCCATTCAAAGTATTAATATCCTGTCTGCTAAGTTTAAGAACAAAAGATGCAGTTACAACATTAGCATCTAAAAGGCTATTTGAAAAAGCAGATTCTCCAGAAAAATTATTAAATTTAGATATTCAAAGTATTGAAAAATTAATTTATCCAGTTGGATTTTATAAAACAAAAGCTAAAAGATTAAAAGTAATATGCAAAGATTTAATTGAAATACATAATGGAAAAGTTCCGGATAATGAACAGGATTTATTAAAATTAAAAGGCGTTGGTAGAAAAACCATGGGAATAGTAATGTGTTATGCCTTTGGTAAGAATGACCATATTCCTGTTGACAGCCATGTACATGAAATTTCTAATAGAATTGGATGGGTAAAAACAAAAACACCAAATGAAACAGAAATAGCATTAACAAAAATAATACCTAAAAAATACTGGCATGATTTAAATGATTTATTGGTTAATTATGGACAAAATATTTGTGTTCCTGTTTCCCCTTATTGCAGCAAATGTAAAATAAATAAATATTGCAAGAAAGTTAATGTAAAATACTCAAGATAGATTTATATTTCATAACTATAATTAAAAAATATGGAAGTAACAATTACTGAATTCAGCTCATTTAAAATTGGAGAACTATCTGAAGGCTGCAAGCACTGTGTTTTAGGAAAGAAATTAGTATTATTTATTACTGGAGCCTGTCCAAGAAAATGTTGGTATTGCCCTGTTGCAGATGAAAAATTCCAAAATGATGTAATCTATGCAAATGAAGAAAAAATAATTTCTGTAAGTGATGCTATTAATGAGGCAATTTTATGCAATGCAAGTGGTGCAGGAATAACAGGTGGAGACCCATTAACAAGATTAAATAGATGCTTAGAGTATATTAAATCTTTAAAAATTAAGTTTGGAAAAGAATTTCATATTCATCTCTATACATCTTTTGATTTAGTAAATGAGAATAATTTAAAAGAATTGTTTGATGCGGGTTTGGACGAGATAAGGTTCCATGCTGATTTTTATAACAAAAATAAATGGAATAATATTTATATTGCAAAGAAATTTAATTGGAAAATCGGAATAGAAATTCCATGCATTCCAGATTTAAAAAAAGAAACTTATGAAATTATAGAATTTTTTAAAGATAAAGTGGATTTCTTTAATCTTAATGAACTTGAAGCTGCAGATTCTAAAAGGAATTTAGTTTTTGATAAAGGATATAAATCTAAAAATGAATTATCTTATGGTATTAAAGGATCTGAAGAATTAGCACTTGAGATTTTAAACCATTATAAAGATAAAAATATAAATATACATTTCTGCACTTCAAGACTAAAAAATAATCAACAATTAGGAAACAGAATTAAACTAAGAGCAGAAAATATTAAGAAAAATTATGATATTGTTACAAAAAATGGGTCATTGATTAGAGGAGCCATTTACATAGACAAGCCCTCATTCAATTATTTAGAACATGTAAAACAGATTGAAGAAACAAAAATAGTTAACGATTTAGAAAATTTAAAAAATAAATTAACAGAAAAATTTGGAATTATAGACATAGGTATTGATAAGAAAAAATTTAGATTATTTGCATCTAAAAAATTTGTAGAAAAAAATAAAAAATATTTAAAATCTATTAATTTATATCCTGCAGTTGTTGAAGAGCTTGCTACCTGTGACTTATTTGAAATTGAAATTGATTTTCTTTAACTAAATTTTAGAAATATAAAAATTTATCACCCAATGTCTAGCATGTTGCTGATGTCCCTTTATATGACAAGATTTTTTTATACTTCTTAATTGTATCAAGTAATATATTAAATCAACTATGCTGCTAAGAAGTAACAGATTATAAATATTTTATGAATTCTTCTCTTGTTATTTTTAGTTCTTCTTTTATTATTTTATTTAGTAGACCAGAGCCTATTTCTTCTCCTGGATGGTTTGGTATAGTTGTTGTTCTTTCATCTTCATGTCTAAAGAACATATGACTTCCTCTTTGTCTTTCAAATTTAAATCCTAATTTATTTACTGCTTTAATAATTTCTTTGGCAGTTAGCCTGGGAATTTTGTTCATAGAATTTAAACCTCTATTTTTAATTGCTGAACTCCAACATATTCTTCTTCAGTTTCTTTTTCTGTACATTCTAAATATAATAGAATTGCTTCTCTTGTTCTATCCATTAACTGGTCTAATGTTTTACCTTGTGTATGACATCCTGGAAGTTCAATAACACTTGATACTAACCATCCGTCTTCATCTTTTTCTATTAAAACATTAAAAGTTCTCTTAGTCTTCATAAAACTATTATGGACAAAGAAGTTTAAATACTTAACTATAAAAATTTCAAAAATTACTAACTAAACTTATATATAATTTTTGGATAATATTCTTCATAATTAGATTAATGGGCTCAAGTTAAGATCAACGAGCTGCTAAGAAGTAGATTATTCTATTTTTCTGATATTTTCCATATTATCTGGAAGTATTTTCTATATGTTTCTGCTGTTTCCTTATTTTTTATTAGGAAGCATATCGGTTCTTCTTGTACATTTATTGTTATTACATAATCTTTGAATATGTCTATCCATACTGGTGTTTCTTGTTCTTTTTTCATATATCTTACTTCTGTTAACTTCATTTTTTCTCTTTTTATACCATATTTTCTTGATTCGTTGTTGTATACTATTTTCATGTTTATTCCTTGTTTTATTCTTTTTTTGTTCCATTCTATGAGGTATGCTTCAAACTTTTCGTTTGCTATTTTTGGTACTCCCATTACTTCTATTATATCTCCTTTTTTTAATTCTTTTAATGTCCAGTCGTAGAATGATTTGAATCCCTTTATTCCTTCATATACTTCAGTTGTTGTTTTGTATTTTTCTTTTTCGTATTTCTTTTCCGTGGTTTGTTATTTGTCGATTCTCTTTAATCTTCGGTTGATAGATTTTTACGATGTTATTTTCATGGTCTGGCTCTTCGATATATTTTTGTTAAAAAATATTTTCTACATCATCAGCCGTTGTTTGAAGAGAATCTTCTGTTATTATAGAATTTGGATCTATTTGTTTTCTTTTATATGAAGAAGAAACTTCTCTTTCTATATATTTATAAAATTTAATTGAACTATTTCTTTCTTCTTCTAGATTAGAATAAATTCTTTTATCTTCATCTTTAAACCACTTATAAAACTGTTTTAAACAACGCCTATAATCTGATTTTGTAGCATCTGAAAGTTCTTTTTCAGAGTTAATTTTATTGATACAATTTTGTAGATCTAATTTGTTTGTGTTGTCTAAATCTTTATTTATTATTAATACTATTCTTCTCAATTGTGAAGATAATTTGGTTGTTCTTAATTCTCCAGATCCAGTAGAAGCTAAGTAGGAAATAAAATTCCTAATTAATTCCCTATTTTTAGAGCTTATATCTATATTCTCTAATAACTTTTCTTCCTTAACCCTAGCATTTATTTTTCCATTACCATATATTTCTCTTCTATCCATATTTTGTTTTTTAGAATTAGCTGTTTATATGATGTAGAATACGGGCAAAAAGCAGACATATAAAATCCGGCATTTTACCCGTTGATTCTTACGCCGTCACCCGGACTTTCATTATCTCTTTAGTTTTTTGTCGAAGCTTTTTTCTAAAAAGATTCATTTTGAACCGGGATACCCTTGCGGGTCTAGCTTTCAATCCAGTAGTTTCCAGGTACACCATAATTTTATTATTCTAGTGCCATACCGGATTAGGCGATGACGGC
>JAGWAD010000031.1:0-7708 GCA_018302105.1 Candidatus Woesearchaeota archaeon | reverse complement strand
AAAAACACGCTCAAAAAAGCACTGATATTACAAAACATTTTTCATGAGTTGTTTCTGCTCCTACATAATATGTTCTCATTTTCTTTCCTTAATTCTTTTAATAAATTTTGGATTGCTATATTGTCTCCCTTGCTCATCATAAATATATTCATGTTCTCCTAATCTTATTCCTATTTCAACCGCATGAGCTAATTCTTTTATAATCTCTAATTCTAACTCTGCTTTTTTCTCAATAGTAACTTGTTCATTTAAATTGATATTCATTATTTTTTCTTCTAATCTGATTGAAAATATTGTTAATTTCGAAGTTTTGAAAAATGAAGATACAGAAAAAGCTTCAGATCATTATCCATTGCTTATGGACTTGACATTTTAAACTAAAAATAATTAATCCATAAATTCAAATCTTTTTTTTAATAATCTAAACATTGGTTTAAATTTATGAGATTTTCCTTTACATTCCGGACATTCTTCTGGAGGATTCTCTGCTTCAACAATATATTTACATACTGAGCATTTCCATTTATTTATCATATTATAATTTAAATTTTAAAGTTAATAAATTTAGTGGATCATTTCTTAATACAAAATTTTTATATGTGCTAGATAAGTTTTTTCTTGATCTTTAAATTGTGGATTATCCGATCTAATTTCCACCCTCTCACCTTTTCTTATTATGATAACAGCATCTAGAGATCCAAATGGCCTTTCATCTATAAAATGTCTTTTATTTTTACCTTCGTCTAATCTATAAGCAATAATGTCTAGTAATTGCGGGACTAACCTTAATGGTTCATTTACTATACCATAACCTCCATTCATTAGAGTAAGACTTATAGGCAGAAGTGTTATTAGGCCTCCAACTACCATACCATTAATTGCATATTTTTTCAAGCTCATTTGTTTCTCCATTATTATTTAATTAGAAGTTACATAAAGTATAATAATATTAACTCTCTAATTTTGGAGAGTTTAGAAAGATTTATAAGTTTAATTAACTGGCTAATATTATGGATGTGAGCATACTGGAAGATTTAGGACTAAGCAAAGGAGAAATTAAAGTATACACAACCCTTTTAGAAATAGGCATAACTAAAGTTGGGACAATAATAGAAAAATCAAATATGGCAAGTTCTGCTGTTCATAACTCCACAAACTCCTTAATTGACAAGGGATTGATAGCATATATCAAGAAAGGGAAAGTTAAATTTTATCAGGCAGTAAGTCCTAAACAATTAATAGATTTCATAGATGAAAAAAAGAAGAAAGTTCTAGAAATACTGCCAGAACTAGAAAAAAGACAAAATCTGTCTAAAGAAAAACAAGAAGCTGAAATTTTTGAGGGAAGTAAGGGTATTACAACAATGCTAAATATTCTAACAGAAGATGCTAAAAAAGGAGACAAATACCTATTTTTTGCTAATAACATAAAAGACAATAATGAAGAAATTCAAAGTTTTTTTGTTAAATATGATATTAAAAGAAAGGAAATGGGCCTTAAAATAAGAGGACTTGCATCGAAAGAAATTAAATATTTATTTGTAAAAAGAAAGTTTCTAAAAATGAAATATCCAGATTTTCCAATACCATCAAATATTAGTATATTTAAGAATAAAGTGGTTTTCTTTTCTTGGGGAGAAAAACCTATAGGTTATTTAATAAAATCAGAACAGATAACCGAGATGTATACTCAATTATTCGATAGAATATGGGAGGTACAAAAATAATTTTCATTTTAATTTATTAATCAATTGCTGATAATTCAATAATTCTTCTTTACCAGTTTTCATATCTCTTAATTTATATTTCTGTAATTTAATTTCATCATCTCCGATAAATATTACATAAGGAATAGATAGCACATTTGCATAATCTAAATTTTTAGAAATATTTCTTCCCATTATGTCTATATCTGCATTAATTCCATCATCCCTAATATTATTTAATAGTTTAAAAGATTGTTCAGTTGTTTTTATTGGAATAATATAAACTTTAACTGTTGTTTTCTTTTCTTTTTTTAGTAATAAAGCAATTCTGTCTAACCCAAAAGAAATTCCAACTGCAGGATATTTTTGTTTATTTCCAAGAAAATTTCCTATCATATTATCATATCTTCCTCCAGAACAAATTGCAGATTTTCCAGATTTAGAAAATATTTCGAAAATTGTGCCTGTATAATATGCTAATCCTCTGGCTAACGATAAATCCAAGAAAACATTAGGACAATATTGTATAAGTTCCTCAATTTCTTTTATACCTTCATTGTCTTCTATCAAATCTTTCAATCTTATTATCTTGTCTTTATTTGATCCTTTTATTGAAATAATATTAAAGATTCTCTCTATCTGGTCTTCATCTAAGTTTTTTTCCTTTAATTCTTTTTTTACTCCTTCTTCATGTATTTTATCTAATTTATCTATTGTTAAGATTATAGTTTCTATTTTTGAAGAATCAATTCCCGCATATTTCATTATTGCATCCAATATTTCTCTGTTATTTATTTTTATTTCAACATCCAAATCAAATTCTTTGAATGCTTTAAAAGCTAAGTTAATTAATTCTGCTTCTGCCAGCATTGAGGAACTTCCTATAATATCCACATCGCATTGCCAGAACTCCCTAAATCTTTCTGAAGAAATTGGACCATCTCTGAAAACTTTTCCAACTTCATATCTTTTGAAAGGAAGTTTAATATTTGGATTTAAAGCAATATATAATGCAAGAGGAACAGTTAAGTCATAACGTAAAGCAATTTCACGTTTTCCCTGGTCATTTAATTTGAAAGTTTCTTTTAATATTTCAGCACCGCCAGCATATTTACTGGCCAAAACATCAAATTTTTGTAATGTTGGTGTTTCTAAAGGTAAAAACCCATATAATTCAAATATTCTTCTTAAATTATCTACAACATGATTCATTAATAATTTATCTTCTGGATTTACTTCCCTTGTTCCTTTTGCTCTTTCTACTTCTGCCATTTTTTATCTTATATGCGGGTAGCGAGAATCGAACTCGCATCTAGGGATTTCTATAACAACTACCACAGTCCCTCGTTTTACCATTCAACTATACCCGCCATAATGAATTAACCTCCTCAAATTTATTTATATAACTTTCTTTATTTGATAAAATCTTTAAAATTTTCAAATAGCAATTTTTACCATTCTCTACATCCACTTTCCTTATTTTTTCTATGTCTGAATGTGCAAATTTATATTTTCCAGGTCCAAATACAAACACATTGCTTTTATTCCAAAAATACATTTCTGTAAAATAAGGCACTATTATTTTTTTAAATTTAAGAATTTTTGGAAGATTTCCTTTATTTATTACAGGTTCAAAATTATAAATTATCTGAAATTCTTTATTCTTAACTAAATTCTTTATTTTTCTCATTATATATTCATTTTTTTTGATAGTTCTAAATTCTATTATTGCTTCAGCATAATCTGGAACAACATTAGCAGCTATACCTCCATTAATTTTTCCTATATTTAAACTAGTTTTGCCTAAAATTTTATTATTTGGTAATTTTATTTTATTAATTTTATATAATATTTCTATTAATCTGTTTATTGCAGATCTTCCTTTTTCAGGCGTAGATCCAGGTGCATTTTTCCCAAAACATTTTATTTTTATTCCAAGTAATCCTTTTTGTCCTGTTGCTAATTTAAAATCTGTTGGTTCTCCAACTATAATTATTTTTGGAGTAACTAATTTTACAGCTTCTTTTATTCCGGAGAAATCAGTTTCTTCACTAACATCAAATAATATTCCAAAATTTCTTATTCCTGTATTTATTGCTTCTTCTCCGGCAATTATCATACATGCAATTATTGATTTAGTATCGCAAGCACCTCGACCATACAAATAATTTTTATCTTCCCTAACTTCAAGTTGTTTAGGAACAGTATCCATATGTGTTGTTAATAATATTTCTGGTTTTCCAATGCTTGCCAGAATATTAAACCTATTATCTACTTTTTGAATTTTAACATTAAAATTTCTTTTTAGTCTTTTTAATAAAAATTTTCCAATTTCTTTTTCTTTTCCAGATTCAGAGGAAATTTGCAAAAGTTCTTTTGTTAATTCTATAGTTTTCATTTAATTTCCATCCTTAAATAAATCCTATTTAAATATTCTGGGTCATAGATTGCTTGTCTAGATGAATAATTAATTATGCTTCTAAATCCTAAGTTATAAAACAAAGCCATGGATGCTGAATTTCTTTCATCTGTTCTTAATGTAGAATCTTTTATTCCTTGTCTTCTGCATATTTTTAAATATTCCAATCCTAAGACTTTAGCTATTCCTCTTTGCCTCATATTACCAATTACTGCTATTTCATCCATGTAATTTGTTGGCTTTGCAACTTCGCCTTCTAAGAAAGGAAATTCTTTTTTTGTATCTATCTCATAACCCCATGTAAAACCAACAATAATAGATCTAATTTCAGCAATCAAAATTATATTTTTATCTTTAGAAAGTGCATTTTCTAAATCCTTTATTATTTCTTCTTTGCTCCAGTATTCAATTAATGTAACTTCATTATTGCATTTTTTACATTTTAATATATCAATTCCTTTAGATTCTTCTGTAGAATAATTAATGCCGCAACAGGAACATTTTTTGAACTCATTCCATGGTGGTTCTGCAAATGCTGACTTATATACGTCTATAATTCCATTTATATCTTTTGGTTTATATTCCCTAATTGTGAATACAATCAGTGTATTTTACACTTATATCCTCAAAATTAATTTTTAAATTATCCAAAGAATTTCTTTCAATGTTGATGAATACAACCACTTGCCATTTTTGTGACATCTTTAGTAAATTAAGCTTATTTATATAATTTTTGTTTTTTAATTTTTTTCAACCATAAATTTATCAGTTAAGTCTTCTAATATTTCTGCATTTATTTTTCTGGAAAATATTTTGAAAAAATATTCGCCTTTCCATTTTAAATCTTCTCTGCTTATTCTATAATATTTCTCTTTTGTTGCATTTTTACTATTCTCTCCCAATAATAAATGATAAATATCTTTTACACATTCAAAATAAGATAGTCCTGAAATTTGCACTTCATTTACATTATCTTTTATAATTTGTTCTTTTATTCTTAGAAATTGTTATTCATATACGGTATTGCCCATAGGAACAAATAGCATTTGTGGAAAATGTCTTTTAATTACACTGGGTATTAATTTCAAACTTGAGTTTTTGCTTCCTTCACTTAAATAATATACTCTTGAACCTTGTTGTAATTGTTTTTCTATGTTATTACCAATATTATTAAAAAAATATTCCAGGCTACTTACATATTCTTTATCGCTTGCCAAATGCTCAGCAATTTCAGTATGAACAACAATTAATCCATTAATTTTCACTTCCATAATAAATTGCAATTAGCTCTCTGTCGCAATAACGGGTGATGATTCTTAAGTCGAATGCGGGTGATTAGTATTCAAATAAATTCTAGCTCATATATCCCTGCAAAAAGTCTTTAATTTTTAAAAAAATCTTTTTATGTCCTTCTTGATTTGGATGTAATCCGTCTTCTAAATCTGAATTGTCTAATAAGTCAAATATATCAATAAACGGTAAATTATTTTTGTTACAAATATCCTTTATTTTTGAATTGTATTTCTTTACATTTTCTTCATCGTAGTACTTAGTTGTATCCCAAGGAACAGGCATAGTTTTTGATTCGTCAACTTTAGTGAGGCTTAGAAAAATGATTTTTTGCGTAAATTTTTTTGCTTTATTTATCAATTTTTGTAAGTTGTATTGAAACCTCTCAATTGGTACACGAGAATTATTTTTAGAGTTGGCATACTGTGAATCATTTATACCTATAGCAAATATTACAATACTTGGTTCTCTAGCGGTTGCTTCTACATCAAATCTTTGTAATAAGTTATCGGTATTATCACCAGATACACCACAATTATAAACTCTGATTTCATAATCACTAGTCTCAAGATAGGATCTTAAACGAGAGACCCATCCTCCTTCTTCAGGATCCCAAGAACCCCAAACTATGCTATCCCCAAAAATACAAATTGTTTGTTCCATAATCTATTAATCTGACAATAAGCTTTTATATATTGTGTTTTTTAAGTAGAATTATGGTAGATTTAGATAGTAAAATAAAAGGCTACGAGGATTTATCTCCTGAACAGATAAGTGCTATTAGAAGAACTATTCGTTTAGGTTTTACTTTACAACATGATTACCCTGAAGTAGCTGAATTGTACAAACAAGGTAGTACTCAAAGAGAAATCGTGGAGATATTAGGACTACAATTAAAATATGATGTTTCAAGAAGAATTATTGAAAATGCAGTTGGTAGAGCATTAGTAGGACATAGCGAGGGATTCGACGTAAAATCTTATGAGGGATTGCTTCCGCCAGAAGAGAGAGAAAAATTAGCAAGAGCCCATAGACAAGAATGTGGGATTAAATCTGGTGCTCTCTACGGTGCTCTAGGCGGAAAAAAACTTTATGAGGAAGGAAGAGGAGTACATGCTTTCACTAGAGAAGAAAGGAAAGTAGTAGGTCGTAGAGGAGGGAATAAGCTATACACTAATAGAAAAGGTGCACATTCTATGACTTCTGAAGAATTATCCGATGCAGGTCGTAGAGGTGGAAATATTAGTGGTCTTAAAAACTATCAAGAAAAAGTTGGTATTCATGGAAGAACATCTGAACAGATGAATCAAGATTCCCTTAAAGGTGTGGTATCGAGAGGTTGCATACCTTGGTCTAAAGATGAGGCAGAATATGCTTATAGTTTGTCACAAACTTCGCAGTACCAATGTAATAATGGTGCAAATAAAGGAAAATCCAATAATAAAAAAATTGCAGAAACTTTAAACAACGAACTGCACGATGGACAGCTCATTAGAACACCAAAAAGTATAGAAGCGAAACTTTTTAGATATAGGGAATCTCTTGAAGATAATATTTCTGACTAGATTTTATTTTTTTCTCGGTGTATTCCAATAAGGGCTTTTGCATTTAGGGCAGACTTTTGGCTCTTCAATAGTCGTTTCTCGAGGAACCCATTTATGCCTGCATCTTTCGCATACATAGCCTTCTAATTTAACCTTTCCCATATTAACCAATTATATTCTCTTTAGTATATAAGTTTTACTATCTTACTAACCGAAGGGTTTAAATACTTAATAGTATATTACTAATGGGTATATAGGTAATGATTATGGAACAACCACAACCTTTCAGAAAAAAGAAAAGAGTATCAGATAAAAACCTTTCTCTTAGCCGCAAGATTAGAGGCTATGCTATTTTAGCAAAGGGAGATATGCCAATAGTAGTAAGTGAAGAGGAGTTTTTAATTCCCTCTCAAAGCTCTGATAAAAAGTATAAAGTAACTAACATTTCTGGATGGAATTGTGAATGCCAAGACTTTCAAAATAGGCATACCGATTGCAAGCATATTCATGCTATCAAGCTCTGGATTAAGTTAAGAGCAAAGCCAGAAATAGAAGAGTTAGAAATAGACACCAACGAGGAGAAATGTATCTACTGCAATTCTATTAATATTGTAAAGAATGGAGCAAGAAAAACAGCAATAGAAAACAAGCAAAGATTCAAATGCAAAGATTGCAGTAAAAGATTTGTTCTTGATCCTGTAAAGAGAATTAAGGGCAACGGTAAAATCGTTACTCTAGCAATGGATTTA
>JAGWAD010000030.1 GCA_018302105.1 Candidatus Woesearchaeota archaeon | reverse complement strand
TCAGGACAGAGCCCTCCTTATAGTATGCTTTATATATTAATTATTTTATTTTAAATCAAAATGGTAAAAAGTTATTTAGGTGGCCAGGCCTTAATTGAAGGAGTTTTAATTAAAAACAAAAATAAAATCTCAATTGCGGTGAGAAAAACTAATGGTAAAATAATTGTTAAGAAAGAAAAATTAAGATTTAAAGATAATAATATCCCTTTTATAAGGGGTATATTGAATTTATTTATTATTTTGTATATTGGGATAAAATCCTTGAATTTTTCCAGTAATGTACAATTAAATAAAGAAGACAAATTAAGTGTGAAAGAAATTATTATAAGTTTACTATTTGCTTTGGGTTTTGGAATTTTAATTTTTAAATTAACTCCTTTATTAGCAGCTAATTTTATTGATAAAAAATTTGGAATAAATAACTTTTATTTTAATATTATAGATGGTTTATTAAAAATTTTATTATTTGTAGCTTATGTTTATATTATATCATTATCAAAGGATGTGAAAAGAGTATTTCAATATCATGGTGCCGAACATAAAGCTGTTGCATGCCATGAGGATTCTAAAAAATTAACTATTGAGAATGTGCAAAAATACAGTCCTGTGCATAAAAGATGTGGAACTACTTTTGTATTTTTAGTTTTATTAGTCAGTATTCTGGTTTATTCTTTTATTCCTAAAGATTGGAGCATTTTATGGAAATTTATATTGCGTATTCTATTATTGCCTGTTATTGCAGGTTTGTCTTATGAAATTTTAAGATTGGGTGCTAAACATAAATTTATGAAAATATTCATTTATCCTGGTTTGTGGATTCAGAAAATTACTACACAAGAACCTGACAATAAACAGGTTGAAGTTGCAATTAAAGCTGTTAAAGGTGCTTTGTAGGTAAATTTATAAAATTTTCTTTGATATTTATTTTATGCTTGAATAAATAATAAATCCATTTTGTAAAAATTTAGTTGAGGATAATTGAAAGATTAATGTTTACAGTGAAGTTCAAACCAAGGATAAAGTGAGAATCCAAAAGTTAAATATGACTAATTTAGAACAATTTTTATTTTTTTCAGGATTTCAAAATGTAGAAGAGGGAGTATATACAAGAAGCCATTTTAACAATAATAAATTTATTTATAGCGAGTTGTTTTTTGAAAAAAGTATTCTAGACCAAAAACCAGAATTTACATATCTTAAATTGTCTGGTAAAAAAAGTGTTAATGAATTTTATTATAATTATAAAAATAGATTGTATAAATTAAGTTATAAAGCCTATGCTGGGTTTTTAGCTGGATCTTTAGTAGTTTCACATTTTCAACCTGCTATTGGCATTGGAATTTTTTTAGGATCATTAATTAGTATAAAAATTAGTAAATATATAAGCAGAAATAGATTAAATGCTATAGATTTTGAAACTGATAAAACTGCTATATGGTCTGCACTAAATTATAATCCTGATAATTTTAATTTAGATAAAAATGAAAAAATAATTGATTATGAAACTCTTCAACCAATAGCTTCTTTAAATGTTATTCAAGGCATTGGAATCTGATTTACAAATTTTCTTAATAAACAACAAACAGAATGGTTTATAATATTTTTTTATTTGTTAATTTTATGGTAAGTTTGAGTCGAAGGCAAGTAAGCAGGATAATTAAAGATTATAATTCATATTGTTTAGATATTTCTGAATTAAGAATGAGAAATAGAGATTTAAGTTTACTTTCAAAAATAATCAATAATTTTGAAATTGATAATCCAAGATTGATTGTTAGAAAAATTTTAGAAGATATACCTGAAATGTCTTATACTCAACTTAATATTCTTGAAGGTTTAATTTGCAACTCTTATAAAGATTCTATTGATTATGATTCCTTGAATAATGCTGCAACTTTTCTAGGTTCTGAAGTCAGCAGAAGGAATGTACCTAAAAATTTAATTGGATTATTGAAGAAAAATAATATTGATACTGATAAGGAAGCTTTAGAATTTTATAGAAAGGGTGAAGATGGCTATTCCAATGTTCGCAGCTGGGTGCTTGAAAATTATCTAATATTGAGAGGATTGCTGCCTGGTAGATTTAAAAATTAAATAATAATCATCCTTGCAAATTCAGCTGATTTTTTTATTATGATTTCATCTCCTTCTTTCAGCATTATTATTTCTGGATTATTATCACAAGCTAAAACTCCGTCTCCTCTTAAAATTTTTATTTTTATTATTACATTTTCATTTAATATTAAAGGACTATTCTCTTTATTATGCAAATTCATGAAAGCTATTCCAATTCCTTCCTTAAAAACTTCTTTTGCAACAGAATAAAAATAGGCTGTTGAACCAAATGCGGTACTAATTATTAAGCCATCACCAATTAATTCCTGTTCCACTATTTTATTATTTACTTCTAAAGAAAACCTTAATGCATAAATTGGAAGGTAATTTCTTATTACAATGTCGTTTACAGCTATTAGTTTATTTCCATTTAATTCTGCTTCTAATTTAGTTAAATTTTCAATATCTGACTTGCCAATTTTTATAAAAGCCAAGACTTTACTTATTGGAAGATTTTTACATTTATAGCATCTTTGACTGTTTTTTACTAATAATTTTGGAATTCCAGGATATTTTCTTTCAGATATTAAAAATGTTCCGTCACCTCCATGGGAAATAACAAAATCAGGGTTTTTACTGTCTATTTTAAAACTAAATCTTGTTAATTCTTTCTCTATTTCTTTAATTTCGTTATCTCTTGATATTATTGCTACTTTTTCCATATTATCTTATCCATATAGCTTCTTTGAAGTATATTTCTAAATTGGTTAAAACTTATAAATGAATCAGTATTTTTAATTTTATGCACTCAGAGATTGTTAAGAAAATGAATGAAATAATTGGATTGATGAAAGTTATAGAAAGAGAATTAGCCGGTTATAGTTTATTTGAAGAGAAACAACATGTTGCTTTACAAAGAAAAAATGATGTTTATAATAAAATTGAAGAACTGAAAGAATTAATTGTACAAAAAGGAAGCGATGAACTGACTAATAAATATTATAAAGAATTAAACCAGGAAGTTTCTAGAATTCTTGACATAAAAGAACCAATAAAGGAAAATAGATTTTAATTGTTATTTAATAAATTTTTTATGAGATAGGTTTATAGCTTTTATGTTCTATACACTTATTATGCAAAATAGGCTTATGAATATTGGTTGGGATAAATCAAAAAGAATCGAAGATTTAACTATTGAAGGTTCTTTTCATCCAAAAAGAGATATAGATTTTGAAAATCCAATTAGAGATTGCAAGTATTTCCATTTCTCGATTAAAGAGATTAGAAATTGGGGAGTAACATCTACAACAGAAGAAAACCTTACAGCAAAAGGCAGAAAAGAAATTGGTTATTTTCATATTCATAATGATGAAAGAGTTTACATTGCTCCGACTATTAATGTTGGTGATTTTATTGATCATTATGATTTAATTCCATATGTTTAGAATGCAATGTTGCAATAAAGCCAGACTGGGATAAATATTATGGAATTGAAGGGTTATGCGAAGCTGATGAATTAGATGAGGATGAAGATATCTAATATTTTATTTTAACTCCCGAAAAGATTAAAAATACATTAATTCTTGTTAAATCATGGAAGATTTGTTATATAAATATGCTTTGCAAAATGCAGTTAAATATAATGGAAAAGCAAATCCTGGAGCATTAATTGGAAAAATATTGGCTGAAAAACCAGAATTAAAATCTGATATTGAAAATCTAAAAAAGAGAATACAGGAAGTTGTAAATAAAGTTAATTCAATGTCTCTAGATACTCAACTTACTATAATTAATAAGATTGCTCCTGAATTACTAGAAGAGAAAAAAGAAGAGAAAAAAGATTTGAAAGAACTTCCTGGTGCTATTAAAGGAAATTTTGTAACACGTATTCCGCCTGAGCCATCTAAATATACGCATTTAGGACATGCACTAAGTTTTCTAATAAATTATGTGTATGCATTAAAATATAATGGCAAATGTTATATGAGATATGAAGATGCTAATCCAGAGAAAGTTTCAAAAGAATATGTAGATGCAATGGAATATGATATTAAGAAATATTTAGATATAAAACCAGAAAAAACTACTTTTGTTTCTGATCATATGGAATTAATGTATCAACATGCTTTAGATTTAATTAATAGAAATGAAGCATATGTATGTTCTTGTTCACAGGAAGTTATGCGCAATTTAAGACATAAAGGTGAGGCTTGCTGGTGCAGACATAGATCAAAAGATGATAATCTGAAAGACTGGAATTTAATGGTGAAAAAAAAGTTTAGAGAAGGAGAAAGAACATTGAGATTGAAAATTGATATGACTGCAAATAATCAGGTCTTGCGTGATCCTGTTATTTTTAGATTAGATTATCATAAACATTATAGAAAGAAAACTAAATATTGTAGCTGGCCAACTTATGATTTTTATAATGTTATAGAAGATAATTTAGTTGGTGTCAATTATATTTTAAAAAGCAATGAGTTTGGCACTATGAGAACAGAGTTACATAATCATATAAGGAAATTATTTAATTTTGCAATACCAAATGAATTTCAATATGGCAGATTTAATGTTAATGATAAAATTTCTCAGGGAAGAGAGATCAGAGAATTAATAAAAGAAGGAAAAGTAAAAAATTGGGATGATCCAAGGTTAATAACGTTAAGCGCATTACGTAGAAGAGGAATTGTTAAGGAAACTTTTTACGAATTGGTTAAAGAAGTTGGGCTTACAAAAACTGAAACTAATTTAGATTTTGAAGTTGTGGCTGCAATTAACAGAAGATTATTAGATAAAAAATGTAATAGATATTTTTTTATTCATGATCCTATTAAATTAAAAATTGAGAATGTTAAATCTAAATCTGTTAAATTAGGCCTTCATCCAGACTTTCCTAAAAGAGGTTCAAGAAAATTTAAAATTAATGAAGAATTTTATTTAATTAATACGGATTTTAAGAAACTTACTTCAGATAAAATACATAGATTGATGGATTGTCTAAATTTTATTAAAGAAGGAAATAAATTTATTTTTCATTCATGGAGTTATGATAATTTTAAAAATGCTACAAATAAAGGAGTAATAATTCACTGGCTGCCTGTTAATGATAGCTTAATTAATGTCGATATTTTAATGGATGATGCTACAATATTAAAAGGAATTGCTGAATCTAATATTAAAAAATTAAAATTAAATGAGATTATTCAGTTTGAAAGATTTGGATTTGTGAAATTAGAGAAAAAGGGAAATGAATATAATTTTGTATTTTGTCATAAATAGTTAATTAAAATATTAATTAAAGAAATTGGATAAGTGAACGATATAAGGTTCAAAAATGCCTAAAAGTTATCTAGACATAAACTCGCGATTTCCCCTGCAATTTCTTCGGGAGAAGCAATTCCTGGCCTTTTGTTTTGATTAACTTCTTCTTCATAATCTGCAATTTGTTCTTCGGTCATTGGGGTTTTTGTAACGTTCGGTGAGACTATATATATTTCAATTCCTCTTTCTTTCCAATATTCTGAATGTTCTCTAACATACTTTTCTAACAATCCTTTTGATAAACAATAATCCTCTAAAAAAGGATGATATTTTCCTGCTAAAACAGAGCTTGTCAAAACAATTTTTCCCCTGATTCCTTTGTTATACATTTCTTCTCCAATTCTTTCTATAAGAAAAACAGGACAGGAATAATTAACTCTCATAGTTTCTTCTTTCTCTGATGCTGTTAAACTTTGTTTGTAAAATCTTAATCCTGCATTGTACACAAATACATGAGGAGTTCCAAAACTTCTTAATGTAGATTCTAAATTTTTCCATTCTGATTCAAAGCTTAAAGAATTAAATCTTAAATAATCAACCTCAATATTGTGATGTTCAGACTTTACTTTTTTAACAAGTCTGCTCGCACCTTCTTGACTTTTATAATAAGTGAACAAAATTATGAAATTATCCTCCCTTGCCAATCTTTCAACTAAACAAGTTCCAATCCCTCTAATAGAAGCGTCTTTTTTTGAATAACTTCCAGCACCCATTACTAAAACTCTTTTGCTTCCCATATTGCTAATTACGAAGAATTATCTTGAGTATTTGAGATATAGTCTGAAAGAGATTCGTGTATTTTAGTTCCGTAAAACATTTCCATGTATCTCAAATTTTCTTTATGTGGGCGAAACAAGCCTATAGAACAATCTGCAATTACTTCTGTTGGGAGACCAATATTTATTTCATCTGATGTTCTAGCTACTGCATCAATACAAACATCACTAAAAAAACCAGTTAAAACTAATCCTGATGCAGTTCTTAAAACGTGTTCTTTGAAATTCGAATTTTGAAAAGGGTTATAAGCCCCCTTTTTGAAAACTAATTCTCCTACTTCGGGTGAAACTCTATAAAAATCGGTGCTCCAATTTCCATCTTTCAAAAATCCTTGTTTATACATTTGTTTATATCTTTCAAATCTAGATTCAGATAAATATTGTGGATCAGACACTCCCTTTACATAAATAACTGGCAGTTCTATTTTTCTAAAATGGTAAATTGCACTTTCAATATTATTTACTGCTTCATCTATGCTTTGAGTAGTTAATTTGTATTTTCCAAAAAAGCTTTCAGGATTACACTCACAAAGATTTTTAGCGAAAAATCCATTTGGATGACAAATTTCATTCTGAACATCCACGACAAGGAGGGTTTTTTGTTTCATTCTCCACTCTCAATAAACTTCCTTAAAGAGTCCACTTTAAATTGTTCGCCCATCCATGTAGAATAAAGATTTCCATTGGGCATAATTACTAAATAAGGTAACTCTTCTGCTTTTTCTCTTCCTATCTCTAATTGGGATGTATAGAAAGAAAATCCATCCGTAGTCTCAAATGCAAGTTCATTTTTTTCTCTGCCCTGAAAATTAGCTCTTTGTCCAGTTTGAATTGCTCCATTTTTCCTCAATTCCTCAATAATTGGTCTTAATGGCACAAAGTTAAAATCAATATATTCTAAATGTCTACGGACTGCTTCATTATTGGAATCAACATTATAAACTCTAAATAATTCTCTTAAATATACATCTTGGGCACCGCATTGTTGGGCAAAATCAAGATATCTTGATACATCATCAGTATTTTCAAGTCCGCCTTTCTGTAAAGTGGCACAAAGCCTTAGAGGCATGCCAATGTCTGATAAATGTTTTCCAATAATTCGTGGATTTCCTGTATCTATTCCAAAAATTCTATTATTCTTAGTTGAATCATAATGATGTGTACTTAAATTAACATAATGTAATCCTGCCTGTTTTAGTTTTTGAGCCAACGTTTCTCCATCAGATTCTTTTAAGAGTCTAGAGCCATTTGTATACATAGCTATCAAATCCCAATCAGGATATTTTGACAATTCTTCTAATGTGAAAAGTACCCTGCTAGGTCTGAGAGTAGGCTCGCCACCAGTTATAATAACCCTTCTTCCACCTAAATCATGGTATTCACTAACATAATTAGAGACTCCTTTTGTAAAAGGATCTTGTTCTCCAGTAGGTATTTTCCATGTAATCTCTTGAATGCACATTTGACATCTTGCATTACACTCGGAATTTACCATTACATCTATCTGTTCCGATATAGTTGGCATCTTCTCTTTCATGTTGTAGCTCATTAGCAGTTATTCTTCATGAAATAATATAAATATTTCCCCCCTCACTGTGGGTGGCAAATAGGAAACTTTATAAAATTAGAATGATATAGGACTATATGGAAGCTGAAACATTAGAAAAGATTGGTTTAACCAAGAATGAAAGTATTATATATTTAACGTTGATTAAATCTGGAACAATAAAAACGGCAGAGATTCTTAAGAAATCAGGATTAAACTCAGGTAGGATTTATGATATATTGGAGTCGTTGAAATATAAAGGATTAATCTCAGAAACCAGTATTAATGGAATTAAACACTTCACTGCCTCGCCACCAAATCAATTAAAAGAATATTTTCAACAAAGATTAAAACAATTAAAACAAGAAGAACCAATAATTGAAGAAGCCATACCTCAATTAAATTTAGTTAGAAATACTACTATTAAGAGTTCAAGAGCGACTATTTATACTGGATTAAGGGGATTAAAAACCGCTGTTGATGAGGCTTTTGAGAAAGTTGAAAAATATGAAGAGATTTTGGCAATGGGTGTAACATCATTAAAGGATGAAAAGATAAACCAATTTTGGATTAATTGGTCTCCAAAAAGAATAAATAAAAAGATTATTGCGAAGCACTTGTTTTCTGAAACAAGCAAATTCTATAAAGAATTTAAAAAAATGAAACACACTGAAGCAAAAGTTTTAAAAGGCATTACCCCAGTTACTATTGATATATTCGGAACTAAAACAGTTTTAATTATGAACTATAAAGAACCAATTTCTTGCATTTTGATTCAAGATGAAAATACTGTTCAATCGTTCAGGCAATTTTTTTATCAGTTATGGAAAATTGCCCGATAAATTATTTTCTAGTAAATCCCCCAGGCAGGTATATCAAGTCCCGACAACACAACAATTCAAGTCTATCACAATGTTTAAATAATTAATTATAGAATATATGGTAAAACTTAAATATAAGTAATACTATATATTAAGTATGACTGATTCAATTGTAAGAATAGGACCAAAAGGACAAATAGTAATAAAGAAAGAATATAGAGATAAATTAGGAATCAAAACTGGAAATTATGTAGAAACAATAATTCAAAATGATACTTTATTAATCAAGCCAGTAAATGTCACAAAAGAACTTGAAAAAATAAAAAAATTAAGATCACAAATGTCAAAGAATTGGCCAAAAGGATTAAATTCTGTGGAGGCAGTCAAGGAACAAAGAGAATGAAGGCATTATTAGATACTTCAGTAATAATCTCATTTTTAATTAATGATAAATATACAGAACATTCAGAAAAAATATTTCAAGAGATATTTGAGGGAAATTTACAAACTTTTATCAATGAACTTGTTATAGTAGAAACCTGTGGAGTTATAAGTAGACAGATAGGAAAAGAGAAAGCAGTAATTATTTACAAACAAATTAATGAATGGATTGGAGAAGGAATAATTGAAATTCTACAACAATCCCAGGAAATAACAAAAATTGCATGCAATATTGCAATAAATTATAAAATAAAAGGAGCTGATGCCCTAATAGCTGCATCATCATTATATAATAATATAAAATTGATAACTTTTGATAATGAATTAAAGGAAAAATTAAAAAATAAAGTTTCTTTTTATGAAAATTAAATTTAAAAATGTTATCAGAAGAATTGTTTATTGTGAATAAGAAACTTTAAATATAAATCCTTACAACTAAATTTAATGGACATTCAAAAGAAAATAGAAATTATTAAAAGAAATACTGAAGAAGTAATGACTGAAGAAGATTTAAAAATTCTTTTAGAAACTGGAATAAAATTAAAACATTATATAGGTTTTGAAATTTCTGGAAAACCACACTTAGGACATGGATTAGTATGTATGAGTAAAGTCAAGGATTTTGTAGATGCAGGTATAGAATGCAGCATATTTTTAGCAGATTGGCATTCATGGATAAATGATAAACTTGGTGGTGATAGAGAAGTTATCAAACATGTAGCAGTAACTTATTTTAAAGAAGCATTAATAGCAGCATACAAATGTATGGGTGGAAATCCTAAAGATATTAAATTTGTATTGGGAAGTGAGTTATACCATAATAATGACAAATATTGGGAAACTGTAATTGATGTAAGTAAACATACAACTTTAGGCAGAATAGAGAGATCAATTACAATAATGGGAAGAAAAGAAGGAGAAGGCATTGATTTTGCTAAGTTAATTTATCCTCCAATGCAAGTAGCAGATATATTTATACAAGGCATAAATTTTCCACATGCAGGTTTAGATCAAAGAAAAGCGCAAGTAATAGCAAGAGATTGCGCCTTACAATTAAAAATTAGCCCATTACTTGATAAAAAAGGCAATAAAATAAAACCAGTAGCAATACATGGCCATCTTATCCTTGGATTACAAAAACCACCAATATGGCCTGTGCCGAAGGAAAATTTACAAGAATTGTGGTCACAAATGAAAATGAGCAAATCCATTCCTAATTCTGCAATATACATGACAGATAATGAGGAAGAAGTGAAGAAAAAAATAAACAATGCGTTTTGTCCAGAAGGGGAAATAGGATTTAATCCTTTATTAGATTGGGCTAAATATATTGTATTTATTAATTCAAAATCAAAATTAGAAATAAATAGACCTGAAAAATTTGGAGGAAATAAAACATATAATAACTATGAAGAATTATCTTCTGATTTTGCTAATAAAAAACTCCATCCTATGGATCTTAAAAATGCAATGGCAAACAAAATAAATGAAATATTAATGCCAGCGAGAGAACATTTTAATCAACCACAGCTCAAAAAGGCAAAGGAAGAAATGGAAAAATTAATTATTACCAGATAATTCTTATAAATATGCAGTGCAATTAATATTTTTATTAAAATTATGCAATAAATTATATATTATTGATAATATTAATTTAATTACAATAAGAGTTATAAATAGAATTTAGCTATATAAAATATGCCATATCCAGATAGATTAAACATTGAATTTTCAATTATTCTAATTAATTATATTATAGATGAAACACTTGTTCCTAATGGTCTTGGAATTGTTCCATATCCTGTAAAAAATGGAGTTCTTGGATTTCCATATGAACTTGAAAGACTTAAATCTCAAAAGCCTGAAATTTTAGATTTTTTTCTTTATCACCCAATTACTAGAACATTTAAATTAAATCCATTAATTGATGACATGAGATTTCCAAAAGAATTTTACTTAGGAAAATTTTCAACAATCTCTAGAGATATTAAAAGCATAATCTTAGGAAATTATTATGTTGCAAAAGTAAGGAAATGGCATAATAAAGATATTATAGACAATAAGGGTTTAAATGAAATTGCTATTGAAGTTTTTGATTCAGATTATGCTAGCCCATTAAAAGATTTTGCTGAAAGCTATAAGATACATACATCAAAAGATGTGTTATTTTTGGACAGGAAAAATGGATATAGAGTAATTGAATAATTAAATTTATTTTTCAAAGACGCTAACTTTATTTTTTCCACTAGTCTTGCTTTTATATAAGGCTTTGTCAGCAGAATCAATTAACTCTTGTGAGCTTTTTACATTTTTAGGAAAATTAGATACTCCTAAACTAATAGTTAAATCTTTTCCAGGCTGCATTTCTTCCTGATAAAATTTGTAAAATGAAACCATTTTTCTTATGAATTCAGCTTTTTTAGCAGCATCTTCTATCTTAGCATTTGGCAAAATTATAGCAAATTCTTCCCCGCCATATCTTGCAACTGTATCTCCCTTTCTTGTGTTCTTTTTTAATATGTTTGCAAGTGTAACCAATGATTTATCTCCATTAGGATGACCATTTAAGTCATTATAATGCTTAAAATAATCAACATCAATCATAACTAAACTAACATTTCCTTTTGACCTTATTGCATTTTCAATTTCCCTTTCCAACTGGAATTTAAAATAACCATGATTATATAATCCTGTTAATGGATCACGTATTGCAGCATTAAGGTTTTTTTCATTATCCAAAGCCAAATCTAATGAAGACTGTACTATTCCATTTGCAAAAAATTTTAATAATTTTAATTCGTAATTATCAAATCTTTCTTTATCAAATTTATTTATTACAAGAACGCCAAAACCATCTAATGGAAACAGTAAAGAAGATTTAACATTATTTCTTTTTAATATTTCAAGTCTTCTTCCAGTTTCTTCTTCTATATTTAAATGTAAATAAGGCTTTCCAATTCTAAATATTTTATACACGATTGATCCTATTCCTGCTGCCCTTCCATAATAAAGTGAAATTTCATTTTTATTAAGGCCTTTTATTGCAACACATCTCAGTTTTCCAGAACCTTCTTTAAGATATAATTCAATGAAATATTTATTAAAACTCTTATGTGAAGATAAACATTCCAAAGCAATTTGTGCTTTTGCACTTGATCTTTTTTCTCTATCTATTTCTAAAGCACTTGCTAATAAAAAAGCAATATCTTTTGAGTTAACATTAGAAGTAATATTTTCTATTTTAGTACTGAGCCATAGCATAATATATTTTGTATTATATATTTAATAAGTCTTTCTAAAATATTTACATCTATTTCTTAATGGACAATTTTTACATTTTGGTTTTTTATTACAGAATTCTTTTGCATGTTTAACAATTAATGCATGATATTCATTGAAAATTTTATGATTTGTTTTCAAATTAGAATGAAATTTTATTTGAAGTCCATTATAATCTATATTTTCTTTACACATTCCCAATCTTGAGAAAATTCTTTTTGTATATGCATCTATAACAAATATTTGTTTTTGATATGCGTATAACAATATGCTGTCTGCTGTTTCTTCTCCTATTCCCCAAACATTAAGCAAGTTTTCTCTTGTTATTTCTTTTTTTGAAATTAAAAATTTTATAAACTCTTTTATTTTTCTTGCTTTTTGATTATTATATCCAGAGGGTTTTATTAATAATGCCAATTCTTTTTCATTTATTTCATTTAATTTTTCTTTATTTAATAATTTATTATTTCTTAAATTTTTTAATGCTTTTTCAACATTATTCCATGAAGTATTTTGTGTTAATATCGCACCAATACAAATTTCAAATTTTTCTTCTTCATTTAATATAACCTTATTACCATATTGGTTATTTATTGGCCACCAGCCTTGTTTTCCATATGTATCTAGTAATAAATCATAAATCCCAACAATTTCTGAATTATCTTTGAAAGCCATATTATTATTTAATTAAATAAGAAGGTTCTTGCAATCTTAAAAATATTGTTTCAAAATGATTGTCTTTATTATATTTAAAATTTGCACTGCATTCAAGGTTTATTTTAGAATTAGAAATTCCTTGTAAATTTACTGTATATTTTAATTTAGATTTTCCATTTAACAAATTTTCAGATATTGAGTCCTGGACATTCAACCCATAATATGCAAGATTAATTTTTCCAATCCCCTGCCCTGATTTTATACATGCGAATTCTGGTAAAATGTTAATGTTAGTTTCTCCCAAATTCTCAATTTCAAATTCCAAATTTGAATTACCATATGAAACAATAGAACCATCAGCATTAACTGTACATTCGCCATTGCATCCTAAAAATCTTGTTTTTATTTCTGCCGGACATAATTCACAATCTTTGCTGCAGCTTGAAATTCTAGTAAGCTGGTTGCATCTTTCATTAATTTCGCATATATTATTTCCACAACAATTCTGCATTATTGCATTAATACATTCTCCATTGGAATTTTTTGCATCTAAAGTACATTCATTCTTATCATCACAAGGATTAGCTTCTTTTTCATTTAAAGAATTAATATTATTAGAATTATCACATGCTGAAATTATTATTAAGACAGCTATAACTAAGATAAGTAAGATAGATTTCATAAACTAATAGGGTCATAATAAAATATAAAGCTTATGTTTTGTTAATTCCAGCCTAAATAATAAGCATATAGTAATATAACAAAATCTTTTTAAACTATTTACAAATATATAAAATATGGTTGAAGAGGCTATAAAAGATAAATTAAAACAAACAATTGAAACATATAATAAAATAGCCCAAATTTATGCTAATTACACTGCACAAAAATTATTACAATTTCAATTGTCTAAATTTATTTCTTTATTGCCAGAAAAAGGAAAAATTCTAGATGCTGGATGCGGATCTGGAAGGGATGCAGAATATTTCCAGGATGAAGGGTTGCAAGTTACAGCAATAGACCTGGCTGAAGGTATGATAGATGAAGCAAAAAAAAGAAATGTAAATGCAATAAAAATGGATTTGTTAGATTTGAAATTTGATAAAAATAAATTTGATGGTTTATGGTCAATGGCTTCTTTCCATAGTATACCAAAAGAATTTGGACCAAAAATAATAAAAGATTTTCATAAAATTCTGAAACCTGATGGAATATTATATATTGCTGTAAAAGAAGGTTCTGGAGAAGAAATAATAAGAAAAGAAAGATACCAAAATCTGCCTATATTTTATGCTTTCTATAAAAAAGAAGAACTTGAAAAACTGCTAAAAGAGAATGATTTTGAGATAATTGAATCAGTAAATTCCAATGATGAAGGAACAAACTGGGTAGAAATTTTTGCAAAAAATATTAAAGTTATAATTGAATGATTATTTATAATGTTGCTTAAACTTTTCTTCAGATATTAAACTTAAGTCTATTGTTGATGGCCTAAAGAATTTCCTATCAACTTTTATCTTAAACCTTGCATCTATATCTGCATTTAAATAATTCCCTCCTGTTAGATTCTCAAAAGTAAATTCTCTATAATTGTGTAGTTTACCATGATTTTTTTCTATAGCTTCTAAAATAGTCTCTGAAAATTTATTTAATCTGCTTTTATTAGGATTTACAGCCAGTATGTCAATATCTCTATATGCTCTTCCATATCCAGTAACCCAGTATTTAACAATACTACCTCCTAAATATGTTTCAAAATAGTCATGACTTTTAATTAAATTTATTATTTTAGCAAATGGTTTTCTATCTACCATGCGAAGCATATGCTCTAAATTTAAATGTGAGCCAAAATTATAATGTACTGGAATAATTAGCGAATCTTTTTCTGGATCAAATATCTTTGACATAAAATTTAAGACTTATTAGAACTTTATAAACTTTTCTTTTATGTTAACTTTGGAGTGATAATACTACAATGGATTATATTGTGAAATAATCTTTTCAGCTAATGGCTGCCTTACAATTTTATATATCTTTAATTTGCACTCTTTCAAAGCTTTACATACATAATCTGCTTCTTCACCCCAATAAGCCCATTTTTTAATATATTCTTCTGCTTTAGTTTTATCGCCATTAACTTGTATATCTAATAAATCTTTAATTATTTCTTTTGTTAATATTTTTACTTTATCAATATTAATTGAAAATTTTCCTTCTTTTAAAATTAAACCTTTATTTTTTAAAAAATAGTTAAATTTCATTAACCTCATTGCTGGATAAACATCCTTATCTATATCTGGTTTGTTATCTGGTAAATTACTCATTAATGCATCTTCTACATATACTTCTATTTTTTCTTCTTCATTATATAAATTTTTATGAACTAAATAGTCAATATTGTAAATAGACAATAAATCTGCTTTTAATTCTTCTATAATATTTTGGCTTGATCCTAATGCAGTGTCAACACTCAGATATTTATTATTTACATCTTTCTTTACTGTAATTTTTGGGCCTAAAGAATGACTTACCTCATGTCCAACAACTTCATTTACTTTTGCTCTTTTATTTATGTACTTATGCAAAGAAGAATCAATTAATCTGTCTCTTGCTTCCTGATTTGTTTCAAATCCTTCTAAAATATTTTTGTATATGAAAATTTTCCTTCCAAAATCTTTTATTATTTTTTCATCATTTGGCAGTGTCTGTCCAACTACAACACCTAATCTTTTAGCCTGATAATCTCCAGTCATAAATATTACATCAACTACTGCAACAGGAATTGATATTTTATTCATATCTTTAGAATGTTTTTTATTCTGGGGAAGATTATTCTCTAATTCATTTAAATGATTTATATATTCACTAACTCTTTTTGATTCTTCTAAATTTCTTATACACAACAAACCACCATAAAATGATTTTTTGCTCATTATATTATCACCATAAGGTTCTAATGGTCCGATTATCAAATCTATTGGGCTGTCTGTAGAATTAACCCAATCTATATCACTATTATAATAATCCCCATTTACTAATGCTTCCGCTCTTGATTTAAGATATTTAGAAAATTTCTTATCCGGCACATCTTCAGAAGCTTCTTTTAATAATTTAGAAATTTCATTAAGATATTTTGCATATTCTTTTTCATATGGAATAGTTATTAATTTATTGCCTTCTTTTTTTATTAGTGTATTTATTTTTCTAAATTCTTCTGCATGTTCTTTATTTTTCTTTAAATATTCTTCAATTTCTTCTGATGTTAATGAATAATCATATAATGTTCCGCCTTTTGGTCTTGGAATTATGTTTGGAAATAACTGAACATATTCATTATCTGGTGTTATTCCTTCTGGTCCATTAAAAATATTAAAAATTTCTAGTGCTGAATTCAAATCTTTATTTTCTTTAGAATCTTTTAATAAATTATTTTTTAATTGCAAACTCTGGGGATGATCCTGCATCAAAAATATAATATCTATTATTTGCAATGCTCTAATCAATTTAGGTATTGCTTTTTTATAATCTTTATCTAAATGTTTAATATCAGGATTTAGTGTAAATATTCTTAATTTTTCTTGATCTAAGTATAATGCTTTTAATTTTTGAATATCTCCGTAGTCCTGCATAAAATTTAAGAAATTGTTTTATTTAATAAATTATTCTATTAACTTTTTTAATTCTTCTACTTCTTCTTTTATTAGATCAAATCCTTCCTGCCAGAATTTTTCATCTTCAATATCAATTCCCACTTCTTTCAAAATTTTAGAAGGGCTTTCAGATCCACCATAACTTAATATTTTTAAATATTTATCAACAAATTGTTTTCCTTCTTTTCTATATTTGTCATATAAAGCCAATACTAACAAATTTCCAAATGCATAGGCATAACAATAAAATGGTGCATGATAAATATGAGGGATGCTTGTCCACTCATACTTAAATTCATCAGTTATTTCTATTGAATCACCAAACTGTTCTTTTAAATTTTCCAAATAAGCTTTGTTTAACTCATTTAAGTCTGTTCCTTTTGCAATAAGTTCATGTGCTTTTATTTCAAATAATATAAAATAAGACTGTCTTATTACGGTAGCATAAATATCATCAAGTTTATTGACTATTAATTTTATTTTTGTTTTTTTATCTTTTATCTCTTTCATTAAACTTTCAAACAATAACATTTCTCCAAATACAGAAGCTGTTTCAGCTAAAACTAAAGGTGCCTGCATATTTAATATTGAATGATTTTGGCTTAGTATATCATGAACAGCATGACCTAATTCATGAGCCATAGTAAATACATCTCTTAAATTATCACTGTGGTTTAATAATACATAAGGAAGATATTTTGTCCCAACATCCATAGCATAAGCACCAGTAATTTTTCCCTTTCTTGGCAAATAATCTATATGATTAGCATCTACAACTTTTTTAGCTAATTCATACATTTCAGGAGAATAGTTCTTATATGCTTTGTAAACTAATTCCTGGCTTTTTTTAATATCATAATTTTTTTCAGGCTTTCCATAAGATGTATAAATATCATATCTTGTCATTTTTTTTATTTTGCAGATTTTAGCCTTTAATCTGAAATAATCCTGGAAAACTTTTATATTTTTTCTGCAGACATTTAATAAAGTATCAACTGCCTTATCGCTTACATCATTTGAAAGATTTCTTACTGAAATTGGAGTTTTATGTTTTCTTAGATCTAAATTTTCATTTTTCCAATCTAATATTATATTTTTGTATATTTCAAATAAAACTCCTGCTTCTTTTGAATATACTTTATATAATTCCTGATATGATTTTTTTCTTAATTCTGGATTATTGGACTTAACATAGTTTGATAATTCATCTCTTGTTAATTCTTGTTTATTAATCTTATAAGTAAATGCATTTGTTATCATCTCATAAATCTTGAAAATTGCATCTGTGCCCGTTACATCTTTTATATTAATTATTTTTTCTTCTTTCTCTGTTAAAGTATATTTTTTTGTTATTCTTATAAATTTTAGATAATATTTATACTCATTTGGTGCATAATTAATTATTCTTTCAGCATTTTTATCATCTAAATCCTTAAACCACAATGAAAAAAACATAATCCTGTTACTATGATTTACCATTATATGTTCTATTTTTGTCATAAAACTATTTGCTTCTTGATTTAATGTTTCTTCAGAAAACCACAAATAAGCATAATGGGCAAACCTTACACTTATTTCCATTATATTTTCAATTGTATTTACAAGTTTCATAAATTCTTGTATAGAAATATCTGGTTTTAGTTTTTCTTTATAAGATTCTATAAATTTAACATTAGTTTCTAATTGTTCTAATAATAAATTATATTCTCTAGAATTTATTTCAGGCAGTATATCTTCCTTATTCCATCTCTTTTCTTGCATAAGAAATTAAAAGTTATTTAATATAAAAAGTTATCTGAGATTTGAGCTGTAAAGTAAGTATATAATGATTATATTTAATTGCTGAATAAAACCTTTATGAAATAATAAAATTGTTCTTGGCGGGTTCGTTGTCTTTGAAAGAACGCTTTTTTACTTCTTTTTTTCTAAAAAAAATTGCCAAGAAAGGCGATTAATAGACAGAATTACAAGATAGATTTTATTTTTCTAGCAGGAACTCCTACATACAAGGAATTAGGTTCAACATCTTTATTTACTAAAGAACCTGCTCCGACTATGGAATTTTCTCCAATTGAAACTCCCGGAAGAATTGTGGAATTTCCTCCGATCCAAACATTCTTACCTACGTAAACAGGAGATATTAATGAAGATAGTGTATTATCTTGCTTTTTTTCATGATCAATTGTGTAAATATGAACTCCAGGACCAATACTTACATTTTTGTCAATCAATATCATATCCGAATCAAGAAAAAGGCAGTTATAATTAATAAAAACGTTATCTCTTAAATAGATATTTTGCCCGTACCTATATTGGATTCCATTTCTTATTATACAATTATCCCCAATTGATCCAAAATCTAATAAGGAATTTTTCAATTTATAACCAAAATCAATATCTGGAATAAAATTTACTGTTTGTTTTCTAAAATGATTTAAAATTTTATGAAATCTATCTTTATATAATTTTCTACGCATTTGCTGTGGCAACTCTTTATTTATTATTTCTTCAATTTCCATTATTTTGATATAACCTCTTCAACATCCATATACCTATGATAATAACTTTTTGGTAAAATCTTTTTTTTCAACTTAACAAATTTTTCTTTTAATCTTGTTTTTATATCTAATAAAAAATAAAAGTATTTTCTTGGACATTCTTTCTTAATGTAATCATAAATAAATTCTTCATATTTGTCTCTACTTATTTGAATTCTTTCTTCAAATTGAAACTCCTTATTCCAAAAAATGAAATTTACTTTTTCTTTTTCTGTTAACTTTTTGAGGAATCTTGTTGGAAGGTGGAATCGTTTATCATTGTGAATAAAATGGGGTTTAAACCTAAAAATAATTTTATTACCTTTGATTTCAACTATCCATCTGTGATGGTAATACCCTGCATAATCTTTACTCATAATTCCTTTTGTCAATTCAACATTTACAGATGGAACTTCTATGTATCCTACCTTCCCAATCCGTATTATTTCCGAACATAGCCAAAGAGGATCTCTTATATCCTCTAGAATATGAGAGCAAATTACAAAATTAAACTGATTATCTCTAAAAGGCAATTTCTTTTTGGAGCTTACGTCATGGATTATCCATGTTTTTTTATTAAAAAATTCCTTATTTCCTCCTTGATTTCCATGAAAACCTCTTGTTTCAAAATTGTGAATGTCTAAAATATAATTTGCTCTATTAAATGGTTTGTCCCAGCCACCAATATCTAAAACCAAATCTTTATCTTTTAATTTTTTTAAAATTTTTATTTCATTTTCTTTTAGCATTTTCATTAAAATAATCCTCTACAAAAGAAGATATTTGTGAGAGAGAACCCTGAAAATAATAACAAGGAACTTCTGAAGTAAATCTCCTTGTTTCCAATGTTCTTTTTTCTGCGAGTTCTTGTGTGTCTATTGAAAGCAATGGATAAGAATAATCGTCTATATATTTTATTGCACCCCTAATATTAACACCAAACTCTCTAGATAAAAGCCAATGGAAATCCTTTGAAGAGAATTGGTAAGCAATTGGCTTCTTTAGACCATGATCTAGATGTGGATAAATCATTAACTTCAAATTTTTTATACCTTCTGCAGGAGCACAGTTATAGAACTCTCTTGATTCTCCTGTTTTTTTTTTCAAAATAGTTTTTCTTATTGCAATAGTTCTTGAACCTCCAACAACAGATTTTTTATTTAAACATAAAAGTGTTCTTTCGTCAGAATAAAAATCAAATCCTCTTTCCATGACTAACTCAAGCATAGAACTAGTTTTCCCTAAATTGGTTGCTCCTCCCCAAAAAGTTATTGCAGAACTATCTTGCGAGGCAGTTGTAGAATTCAAACAATAAATTCCATATTTCTCTTGTCTTACCCTTTCCAACAAATAATCTATTGTTGATATGATGCTCCTATATTCAACTCCCGATAAAAATGAAGCTCTTGGGAATTCTATTTCTCCTTTTCTTGTCAAATCTGGATTTTCTTCAAATCCTACATCGGCAACTTCATTTAAATTCCCTATTTCAACATCAGGAATGTAGTGATAAAGAAAATCCTCATTTAAAATTTGAGCAATTAAACTTTCGCTTGCTTTTAACCTGCATTTGGCTTCATGAGATTTTATCAATAATTCTTTCATAGTCTTTAAATTTAAAGTTGTCTATTTAAGTCTTTCTAATTTATTAATTATGTAGTAACAACATTATTTTTTGAAGTCGATACTGTATAAACCTCTTGGGCTTTCTAAAAGAGAATTTTTAATTAAATCTACAATTATTTTAGGTCTTATATCATAATTATCTAATTCATCTAATTTTATCCATTTCACTTCTTTTATTTTTCCATTATCATTTGTTTTAGGTTCTGAAATTTCAACAACTTCTGCTATGAAAAAGATAGAAACTGATCTCTTATTCCAATCATCTGCATAAATATACTCATTAACGTGAAACAAATCTTTTATTTTTACTTTTGCTCCTGTTTCCTCCAACGTTTCCCTTATAGCCGCTTCTTCAATTGTTTCTCCAAACTTCATCCCTCCCCCGGGAAATAAATAAAATTCTTCATCTTTATATCTTGAATTTACTAAAAGAACTTTTCCGTCTTTAATTACTATAGTTGCAGGTCTTATTCCTATCTTTTCTGCCATAAAATTTAATGGATAGTTTTATTTAAATGCCTTTCCATTAATTTTAATAAGGGCTGTTTAATGAGTTTCATTATGAAAAATATAGTAGTCCATGCTCCAAGAGTTACTTACTATAAAGGTGGTGCAGAAAGGTATATACTAAATCTTTTAGTAGAATTGTCAAAAAGAAATAATAAGATTTCATTAATTTCATATGATGCTCCAAGGCAAACAGAATGGTTCTTGAAATTTTTAGAGGAATTCAGAGGGCGGATTTATTTATTAAAGTCTGTAAAAATGGATAATAGTTTTAATAGATTTATTAACGCATCAGAACCTAAATTGTGGGACGAAGAATCAAAAATTTTTGGAAAAGAAACAAAGAAATTTTATGAGAAAAATAATTTTGAGGCTGTCATCTGTCACTACGCTGTTGATTGCTTACATCTTCCAAAAAATCAAAAAATATATCTTCATTTACATGGACTTCCAAATAGTGTAAGAAAAATAGAGAATAAAGCCCTTAAAATTCCTGACAAAATAATAGCCGTTTCAAAATACGTGAGAAAGGGATGGAAAAAACTGCATAATATAAAAAAGAAGATTTATGTAGTTCCCAACGGAATTTTTTTAGAAAACAAGAAATATAAAGGAAAAAGAGTTGACATAATTTATTTTGGAAGATTAATAAAAATAAAAGGCGTTAACATATTATTAAATTCAATAAAGATTTTAAATAACAAAAGTATCTTTCCAAGAACTATAATTATAGGTGATGGACTAGAAAAAGAAAATTTAATTAAATTCTCCAAGAAATTGGATTTAAAAAATGTTTCATTCTTAGGAAAAGTCAAAGATAAAAGATTATATTCTATTATTTCTTCTTCTAAAATTAGTGTTTTCCCTTCATATAAAAGAGAGGGAATAATGACGACGCTTTTGGAAGCGAGTAAACATAGTTCAGCAATAATTGCTTCGGATTCCTGTAGTAATAAAGAGTTTATAGTGAATAATATTAGCGGAGTTTTGTTTGAACCTAAACAATATAATGATTTATCTTCAAAAATTGAAAGAGTTTTGTTTGATGAAAAATTAAGAGAGAAATTAATTAAAAATTCTCTTGAGACTCTAAAATATTTTACTTGGCAAAGACAAGCAAATAAGATTGAAAAAATTTATTACTAAAATTTCTTCCATATTTTATAAGGATTTTTTTCTAATGAAATTCTAAAAAACAACTTTTCAATTTTCCTAATCAAACTGAAACATAAAAAATAAAATCTTATTAAGACACTTTGATCTCTTACATACTCTTTATCTAACATTAATTCTGAATGATTTCTTATTTCTTTAAATTCAGGATAATTTTCTTTTAAATTTTTTAAGTCAAAATAAATTCTTTTATATGTCCTATAATGTTCTTTCAATGAAATGAAAGGATTAAAGTAAACTATAGCATCGTATCTTATCCTTATCCTGTTCTTCCCATAATGGTAAATTATGTAATCAGACAAATAAGAATCATCTCCTACGACTTTTTTATTTTTAGAAGGCTTGTTCCAGTATTTCTTAGAACTAATGGCAAATGCCCTTCCATGAAAAAATATTTTAGATTTTAATTCATGCTCTTTTGACGTATTTACTTTTTGAGGATTTGTTTTTGCTAATCCGTGATAATCTTTAACATTCAGTTTACTAATTTCACCCATCGGATGCCTAGAACGAATATTAAGTATATTATTCAAAAATTTCTTCCACAAATTATAACCAAAATATTTTTTAGCGATAGGAAAAGCTCCAACAGCTAACAAATATTTATGCTTTTCAAATTCATCTAAAATTATTCTTATAGATTTTTTATCAATTTCTGTGTCTGTATCTATAAAAAATATCTTTCTATTATTGGGAATTTTTGAAAGAACTTTCTCTTGAGCATTTAATTTACCTTTTCTACTTTTAATAATCTCTATGCCTAATTTTGAATATTTTTCCTTGCAATGAATCGCTACTTCCTTGCTCCTATCATTACAACCATTTAAACAAATAAAGATTTTAACAAGATAATCTGGAATAAGTTTAATAGATTTATTTATCGAACTTACACAATTCTCTAAATTTTTTTCTTCATCATGAACGGGTAAACAAATATAAATTTTTTTCATAAAAAGAAGAGAGAAAAAGAACTTTTAAAGATTATTAATCTTTTCGTGAAACGAACTATCTGTTTTCTTTTAGATAAAACTGTGCCCACCCTATTTTTCAGGGTGGTGACTGGGAGGTGGCAAAGGACAATTTTATTATTTCATAAAGGTTTTATTCAGCAATTAAATATAATTATTGTTAGACGAAGCGAAGTTTAAAAAGCTGCCGAAATTTATAAAAAGTAGACGATGCTTACTTTACAGCTTACTGAGATTTTATTGAAGTGTTAATTGCCCACATGCTAACCCTGCCCCATTATCTACCCGTGTTCTTCCACCTTCAATATTATTCAAACAAATCCTGCCAAATCCTGAATCATCAAGTTTTTCTCCATTCCTGTCAACCATTTCGCAAACATATAATCCTGAATTAGATTCATTTAGGCAATTTTCTAAATTTTCTATAAGTTCTGGTCTATATTTAATACAAAAATCTTCTCTAGTTTCTCCAATTAATGATACAGTTGTTAGATTTCTTGCCTTTGTCTTGCATTCAAATTCTGTGTTTATAATTGATGTTTGGGTATCGCCGCATGCATATAAGAATAAAGTTAATCCTACATATTTTGTCATTTGCATTAAATAATTTGTAATTGCCATTGTAAAATAATAACATTAAAATATTTATATAGATTTCTAAGATGTATTGATATGATTGTAGTAGATCTATTGAAGATTACAATTGGTATTAAATATTCAAAGTCTATTAGAGTTACCTTTAAGAATTTTTTTTATTTTAGTGTTTGCATGGATGAAAGAAATTTTAGTATTGAAGAACTAAAAAGAGTATTGGATTATGCAGGCGCATTAAAAAGCCTGGAAACTGATTCAGCTAGTTCCAGGATTTCAGATAAAATCCAACTTAAAGATCATGATTTATTTACACTTACAGAAATAATTGAAATCTCAGAAGGAGTTAATGTTCCTGAAGAATATACAAGAAAAGCAATAGAAAGATTATGTCCCACTAAGGAAATTCAATTGCAATATTTACTTGAAAATAATGCAAAACCTGGAATTTCTACAGTTATTATTCCAACTTATAAGGAAAATCTTCTTCAAGCATTATATAATTTTTTACCATGCGAAGATTTTGTATGTGAGGAATTTAATGAACAAATGTTTTCTTTGTCAAATGCTCGCTGACACCACCGGTCATCGCTCGCCACTTCGTGGACGCTTCGCTCTCGCTATAGACCGGTGGCATGCTCGCCCTTCGGACTCGGTCA
>JAGWAD010000041.1 GCA_018302105.1 Candidatus Woesearchaeota archaeon | reverse complement strand
TCTAAATCCTTCAGATACTGGAAAGGCACCTTTTTCAATTATATATTCTAATGTCTGAAGTGCTGCACCATGATAAGCAATTACATCTTGTTCTTTTGGATTATTAGATATGTCCAAAATATAATTTTTAATATTTGCCATTAGAAATTTATGATAGAAAAGTTTTAAAGTCTTTCTTTAATAATAAATTAGAAATCTGATAATGATTTTTGTTTTTTCTTAACAATTTCATTTTGATCCAATAAAATCTTTCCATAAACACCATCATAACCTGGCTGAATTTTTAATTTTCCTTCTCTATTTTTTATTATTATGTTTGCTAATTTTTCATCTATTATTTTAATTAAGTCTTCTTTTGAAACATTAAGCATGATATTATATTCATTACCAAATTTAGATATTAAATTATTATAGACTTCCCAAACTTTTTTAGAAGCTAATTGACTAATTCCATAAACTGAACAAATTAATTCTGTTAATGGTATTAATGAAACAAAATAGGGAACATCTTTAGGCTCTTTTCTGTCAGCCAATTCTTCTATTCTATATTCTACACCAATTGTCAAAGGTTTATTGCATTTTGGGCATATTTTATTCAATTTTTTTGATTCTTCAAAATTTAAATTAATGTTGCAGTCTCTATGACCATCGACATGATATTTCCCATATTCTGGAGGAGTTTCAATTGTTCCTTTTAATCCATTTCCTGTCCTTATTGAATTTATTATATCTTTGTAAGTTAATTTACAGTCAAAAATTGTTGCCTCTCTACCTAAACGCCATGGAAATGAAGTATGCGGATCACTAAATGAAACCAAGTGATATTTATCTAATTTTGAAATTTTTCTGTTCATTTTTGGATCTGATGAAATTCCTGTTTCAATTGCATGAATATATTTTGATTTTTCTCCAAAACATTCTTCAACTGAATTAAAGCCTGATTTAGATCCCATAATTCCAAAATAAGAGGTCCATGCATGTGCGGGAATGATTTCTATATCCTGCGAAATTGACTTTAGCATTTCAACAAATTCAATGCTGGAGATTCCAAAAATAGGTCTGCCATCATAATCAATCCTCCCCCTCTTTAACAATGATTCAATAAACTGATCTACAACTTCTTTATTGGGCAATAAAACAATATGATGAATTCTTCTTCCCTTACCATTTTGTGAATACATTAAAGATATTTCAGTCTGCCATATAAAAGGAAATTTATTTTTAGTCCAAAGAATTCCAGATTCATCTTCTGTTAGTTTTGATAAAATTTCCTTATTCCATAATGGGTGTTGGGCATCTCCTGTTCCCAAGATATTTAAACCTTTTAATTTTGCATTTTTTTCTAAATCTTCAATTGTGGTTGTTTTGCTACAAGCCTGAGCATATCTTCCGTGTATGTGAAAATCACCAATTATTTGCATGTTTTTAAGATTTATCTCAAGTTTATAATTTTTTCTAGCAAAAGATTTAAAAACAAAAGATAAAGTCAAAGACTGCCATGGTTAATGAAAAAACAGTTTATTTAAGAATTGGTAATGTTATTGAAGTCATTGAAGCCAAATTATATCATTCTGACAATGATCCCTCTATTAATCCAAGAATTGAACTACTTGATGATTTTTATGGAAATGATCTTTTATTATTAAGAGGAGAAACCTATAATTTGGGATTAAAAAATACAAGTCTTGATTTCCAGAATATCAGAGAATTGGAATGTTCTCTTAATGATGATAAACTAAATTTAGCTGCAACTTTATTCAATTATAATCCAAATCAACAAAATTAAGCAACACTATTTCTTATTGTTATTTTTCCAGTTACAGAATCTTTATAGACATAGTTCAAAGTAGTCAATAGAGATTTTGTGAATGTTGTTTCTTGTATATTTGTTGTGTCAATGGAACAACTTAATGTTGCTTTATTATCGTACATTGTAATTGTTCCTTCGTTTCCATTGTTGAGTTTTCCACATTGTATTGGTGGATTTTTTTCTGGGAATTCTATTTTAATATTTATTTTATTTTTAGAATTTATATCATCAATATCCAAACATTTCCCTTTTGAAAGGAAATTAGTGGCGTATACTCTGCCTTTTCCCAAATTTTCAATCTGTAAATTTAATGACAACTTATTTTTTCCCGAGGGTCTCTGAGTCAATGAAGTTATTTGCACTGGAGCACCAGAATTTCCAACTTTTTTAATTTCTTCAATTTTACATTGTGATTCTGAAGAAGGTTTTGTAACTTCTCTTCTTAAACATGCATCAGCTGAACCAACTGTTTCATATTTATAACAAATATTTACCCCAATATTCTGAATTTTATCTGCTGGTTCATCAAATTTATAATTTGCTTCATAAGATAATGTTGTTTCTGCAGGGGGCAATAATTTTCCAGCTTCTACTCTTGATTTTTCTAATTCATCTTGATTTGTCAAAACTCCTTCTGGTTCAGCAATCTGAAACGTATTAAGATCTACTCCTGTTAATGTTGTAAGTATTTCATTTGAATTTATTTTATGCTCTCCTTTATTTTTTAAATTTACTGTTATTTGGAATGGTTCAACATTATTATCCAAGACTTCATTTTGTTTGGAAGATACAATATTCATTGTGGAAACTAAACCTGAAGTTCCACCTATAAAACCTACTTGTGGAGTTTTTCCTTTTTTTTCAGAATTACAAGCTGATAGAATAAGTAAAGATGCTACAAAAATGATAAATAATAATTTTTTCATGCTACAGATTCCTCCTTTTTTAATTTAAATTTTGGACCCTGAATTGTTTTTTTTACACCATACACTGTATTAATTATTACAGGTATATTTTCAAATTCCTGATTCAATTTTATAGAAGCTGTGCACTTAATAATCTTTTCGTTTTGATTTGGTCTAAATTCTATGAAACCTTGTGATACTCCCTGACAAGATAATGGCTGTGTTAAAGTTCCTGAACGAAGAGCTATGTCAATTTTTACCCTTTCATCTAAAGCAGAATTATCTAAATTTCCAGGAGACAATAAAGTAAATTTCTCTTTTTTAGATAAGGTTAATTCTAATTTTAATCTTACTGTAGATTGATCAATTGTGCTTGGTTCTATATTAATTGAAGAGACTTCCAATGGAGAGTCTTGCTGTTGTATAGATAATCTTTGAGAACCAATACAATTTTTTGGAGCATTTTCAATTTGCGGCATAGCAATGCATGCAACTGCACCTGCTTCATTTTGTGTATCATAATATAAATCTGCAGTTATTTCATTATCAATGGATATTTCATCCAATCTTGTATAAGAATAGAAGCCTTGTGAAGGGAATCTTAATGGGTCTATCTGGCCCGGGAATAATTTATCATTAACTTCTTCTCCAGGTGGTACATTGAAATATTTACATTCATTAGATTTTATTCCACCATATGAATCACTTGAAGAATCTTTTAAACATAATTTTCCTGAAACTGGCTTGTCAGAAACTATATAATTTGATACATCTATCACAATAGCAAAATTATCATTCTGCGTTAATGTTGTTCCTGATTTTGGTGCTTGTGAAAATTTTACTTCAAAACCTCTGCCTGAACCTGAGGAACTTCCATCTGAAGAAAATATTTTAGAAACACCAGGAATATCAGAACATGAAACCAAAATAGACATTAGTATTAAAATTGTTAAGATTAATTTAATTCTCATTGTAATATAGATTAATATTTTTGTATAAAAACCTTTCTAATGGTTTGTATTAGTTTAATCATACAATTGATTTTCTTACTTCAACTACTGCATTATCAGTAACCCTATAGATATATTTTGCTTCTGCCCTTATATTATCAAATTGCAATACACCGTCTGGAACTTTTGTTGCCTTCATTAAACAGGAAAATGTGGGTGCTTTAAAGAAATCTATACATTCTCTCTCAGACAATGCTAAAGTTGACAATGTCTCTTTATTACATTCTTTATTTACACTTGCTAATTTATCCTGCCTTAACTGGTATTGTTTAAATCCTTCTTCACCCTGACCAATGTATTCAAAATCACATCTTGAACCTGGCAATGTAAAACCTCTTTCTCCTTCTAAGATTATATCTAAATCCTCGACTGATGGAACCTGCAATGTCAGATATTCAAGTTTTTCTATAGTTCCACGTAAAAGATTATTATAACTTAATTGCAAGGATAATTCATATGGATTTTCATCAGACAAAGGCTGCGGCAAGTCCATTTTCATGGCTAATAAAACTGGTCCATCTGTTGATTTTGATTTAATTTTTCTTCTTGAATCTAATTGTGAATCTGAAACACCGTAATATTGGAAAGGATCTTTTCCTTCTAATGATAAAATGGTTTGTTTATCTAAAAACCACATTTTTTGAGACCCTTTTGTAGTAAATTCATAAGTAATAATCAATGTTGCTTTTGCTGCATTTCTTAATTTTTCAGCTTTTACAGCACCTGGGGGAAATAAACATCTTGCCTGAAATTCTGCTGGCTGATTTTTAAATATTAAGCCTGCATTTCCAGAAGCTGTATTTCCCAATAACTGGGCTGGAACTGGCTGATTATTTCTAAATCCTTCTAATGAACAGAAAGCAGCTATTTTTGTTTCTTCTGCCAAACTTGATGCCTGAATTGATGCTGTTAATTTTATATCACTATTTTCATAGAAAAATGAATCTACTGGCTTAAACTCTTTTATTACTACACCTAAATTTGGATTTTCTTCATTTTTTTCTACTTCTGCAACAAATGGATCAACATATGGCTTTCCTGTCCAAAGTGCATACAGTTCTGGGCTTGTGGCTGCTAATTTGCCAAGAATTCCTGCTGGCTTTTCAGCTGCTACCAAACCATGTTTTACAGCAACATCTGCACTTCCTAATTTATTATAATTATAAGCCAATCTCCCACCTATAATCAAGCCTACAATTATTATAGCAAAAAATAAAATAACTATTATCCTTGAAATTAAAGTCCCTATAGGACTAAAAACTTTAGAAGTTGTTTCACTTACCTTGCTACCAATTGAACCTGCCTGACTTGACATTAATTATTCTCCCAATACAATTTTAAGATTTGTGATTGTAAATGTAGTGCTTGGAATTAATCTTACAAAATTTGTTCCATCTACAATTAAATCACTAACATCTCTTGAAAAGAAATTATCGGCTGTATTAATAAGAATTTCATTATTATTTATATCAATTCTTGCATTTTTTTGTTTATTGTCCTGAGCAAAATATACTTCCAATACTGCTTTTTTATCTCCTAATTTTAACTTATCAAATTCTTTTGCAGGAATACTAAACTGGTAAGTCGGGAATTTAGATTCTGAAGTTTGCGTGTTTAATGAAATCTGATTAAATGAAAAATCTCCTTCTTCTAAACTTAATCTTAGTGTATTTTGTCCTGCAATTATTAAATTTGGATCAATTTCAATTTCCTGATCTGTGGTTATACAAAATATCCTTAAAGATTCTGCTCTTCTGCCATTGACAGAAATATCCAAAAGTGCTGTTCCTTCATTTAATAATTTATTGCAAACTTGAGTATATTTTAAATTCAATTTTGATAATGTCTGTTTTTCTGCTTTTGTAATTGTAAACTGCCTTGTTTCCTGGGTATTTGTCCTTTCAAACTCCTGTTTTAAAATCACGTTTTTTAATTCAAATTTATTAGTTGACCAAAAAGCAATTCCTGGATGAGAAGCAATAAATTCTAATTCATTATTTTCTTTGATAAGATTTTTATTTATATCTACAATTTGTGCACCTTTGCTTAACTCTTCAGAATATATAGTCCTTCCGTTTAATTTTATTCTAAGTTCCCCAGATTTTGCATCATTTACATAAAAGTTTAATGTTACTCTTTTTGTATTTTCTACATCTTCTGATGGAAATTTAAGTTTTGGATTAGAACTTGAGAATAAACCTTTTTTTATGATTAAATTCTGGGCTAATTGTTCAATACTTGGTTCTGTTCTTACAAAAAGGCTTATAGATGGAATTGGATGTATCTGTCCCAAATCAGTTGCAGGAGAAACAACGCCTGGAGATTGTGCCAATAATTCAATACGGGATAATAAATTATTTGTTGAATCTAATTCATTGTTGTTATTGCCTTCTAAAATTTTATTTCTTTCTTCAGGAGGGATGAATAAAATATAAAGAACCATAAAGAATGCAATTATAATCAAAACTACTGCAATTGCAGTGCCCTCTTTTTGACCTTTTTTGCTAAGCATGTGAATAAATAACTTATATTAATATTTAAAGGTTTTGAGTATATTTTTTTAAAAATTTTAATTTAATATTTGCGTTTAGATAATGTTTTAAGGCTAAATTACTATCAAAATATAAATTTCACTAAGTAAAAAACATTAATTACTATTAAAATATAAAAAATAAAAGTTTCAAACAATGCACCTGTTGTTAATGGGCCGCGAATTTCAAATGTTGAAAATGGATTTAAAAAATTAATTCCTTGCTTTGTTATTGCATCTCCAATTAAATGGGCTATGTAACCAATTAATATTGCTAAGCCGACAAATGAATAATCGAAATAAGATAAAACTGCGAATATTATTAATGCTGGAAAAATTGAATGAAAAAAGCCACGATGTTTTGAAATCCATGAAATTGGGATTGATAAGAAAAATAATTTTCTTCCATATTTGCTTTTTGGATGATCTATATCTGGGAGGCCGCTTGATAATGTTACAATTAATAAAAATAATAAAGGATATGGCATATTATATATTAATAAAAATAATAATCCAATTAAGAAACCCAATGCTAAATGTGTTCTGAACATCATGTTAAATCACTTCTTTTAAAAAATCAGATTGATAAATTATGCGGTTCACTATACTTATTACAAAACTGCTGACTGATTTTTTAATATTCATTGCAAGTTTTCTATTCTAAATAATATTAAATTCATTCTTTTATGAGTTTTAATATGGAAGAAATGCCTATAGATGTTATTACTAAAGCAATTATTATTCCTATTATCAAAAGATCATTTTTAAGCCAGATAAATGTTCCAATAAAACCTAATATTCCTATTGTCAATAAAACCAATAAGGCGTTTGCTTTTTGTAATTCTGCAGTATACTGCAAGTCCAAAGTATTTTTCTTTAATTCTAATCTATTCATTTTGTGACACCAAAAATAAGGCTATTCCTATTGCTGCACAAGCAAAGCTCAATGCTAATAACAAAATTTTATTAAAAAATTGTTTCCAATTAAACCCTTTTACATATTTTATTTCATTAACCATTTTTATAAATTAATATTCTAGAATTTATAAGCCTTGTGTGAAAATATTTTATAATTTTGATATCTCTTGCAATTGATTTAGCATTTTTTTATAATTCTGAGACTTTTATCTTTCTTCCAAATATTATCTCTAGCATTTTTGTTAATTTTTTAATTCTAATTCTTCAATTATTTTTTCAGGTTGCGGATATTCAACTGAATTTGCCATTAATTCGATTCTGGAAAACATTTCATTTTTGTTTACTTTTCCTTTTATTAAAAATTGTTTGCCTAAAATATTTTTCTTTATATCTTCAAAAGTAGAAGGTTCTTTCCCTATTAATTTTTCTGCTACATCCCTAAAAAAAACTACTCTTATATTTGAAGAACCATCATCTACAAAGGCATTGAAAATTAGGACTTTTTTTGGATCTACCAAATTATGTTCTATGCAAGTAAACTTATCATCCTGCGGAAGCAATTTTTTATTACAAACCGGACAAGCATTGTAAAATTTTGGCTCAAATGCCTGAACAATATAACCTAAAACTTCTGCGAATTCATTTTCTTTTAAGTCTGCAATATCTTTTCTTTTTGAAGTTGCATTTATTTTTATTTCTCCCACAGTTTCATTTGGGGGATTAAGTTGTATTTGTGCTTTATTTCCTAAATGTAATTCTTTGTAACCATTATTTTCCTTAGAATAAGCATTTAATATTTTTATTATATCTCCTTCTTTGAATTTTGTTGATTCATTTATCAAATTTTCATCCCAAATAACTAATCTTGTTGTGCCTGTTTCATCACCAATAAAGAAAGAAGCAATTCTTCCTTCCCTATTGTCTTTTTTATAAGTTTTTATATCATTAATTGCTATTATTCTTGCTAAAATGTTAATTGAGTTTAATCCATGAGATAAATTTGTAATTTTTAATTCCTTAGGAGAAGAATCAAATAATTTTATATTTAATTCATTTGCAACCATATGTGCTGCACCTTCTTTTGAAATTAAATCCTGAAAATCTTTTAATTTTTGAGAAATTTTATTTTCAATTTCCTGTTTTGTAAAAGAAGTTTCTACAGTTATCCTGTTTATTATTGTGTCATAATTCAGAATCATTTTTTATTTGAATTAAAAAGATTATAAAAGAGTTTTGGTTTCATCACAACAACAAACATAAAAAATCCCTGATTACTTTGTTGGTTGACCATAATATGGCTTAAAAATTATATATAAGTTTAGTTATATTTAGTAATTCTCAATCAGAATTATTCTTCCTAAGCCACTTGAATCATTCAAGGCCCAATTTGAACCAGATCTCACATTTAATGAAAATCCATCGAAATTGCTTTCCATACCCAACCTAAATAAACCAAAAGGATCTGAATAGAAACTGATATTGCCTTTCTCTCCAACTTTAGTTGGCAAACCTGTATTTTTGTCAATATCTTTTGTGTAAAATTTACCAGATTCTCTTAAAATTGGACTATGAACTATTTCTGCATCTTCTCTTAATACAAGTCCTAAACCATATTTATTATTATCATTTTTTAAATCAAAACCATTTAATGGCATTACTGACAATTCTAATTG